>CAYWJL010000216.1:2664-4458 GCA_964458145.1 uncultured Desulfovibrionales bacterium
GCACGCGATCTCTTTCCGACTGTCGCATTCACTGCAACCAACGCCTGGTCGGCACCAGGAGATGCTGCTGTCTCATCCTCATGACTTTGCCAAGCGCTGCCGGAGGAATCGGAAGCATTGCCGGAGCCATGGAGTGTCGATTCTGTCTGATTGATGCCGCTCCCTCCGGGTGACGTAGAACGTACCGGAGCGGGCAAGGTCGAACCAGAGACGATGGATTCGGTATGTGCGCCCCCTTTTTCAGCCAACGACTCGTCTCCACCTGCACGCCCGGGACCGGCACCGGTACTGTCGAGGTCGGATTGCAAAGGCAGATCCGTTTCAACGACAAAGGCATCCCGGGCATATCCCTGTATGGTATGCAACACGGACACGGCCTTGGAACGATCCTCAAAAAATCCCAGACGAACGGCATAATGCGGCGGATTGAGAACTATCCGAAAATCCTGACGAAGGTCTTCCGGAATGAGACGCTGCATGCGTTCCTTGCATTGCCTGGCGTTTTCTGCCTCGACAAAACTCCCCAACTGAATGGTCATGCAAGGATTTTCAAGGGCCAATGCAGGAAAAACAGCTATCGATCCCAAAAGGATAGAAAACAAAACAAGAGAAAACCAGGGGTTCCCTCTCACCACTTTCGGTTCTCGACGACCGACTCGGACCAAACGGCGTACAAAATTGATCATTGTGTATTGGGTGGTTGCATCATGTGCGACAACGAATGGGAGACCCTCAGCCGGGATTCCTGAAAATCCAAATAAAAAAGCTATCCACAAAAGGTCATACTGTCAAAAGTCTCTTTCCGCACACGATCCGAATCAACTCCATAAAAGAGGTATCCAAGGATGCGTAATCAGGAAGGTTTTTCAAAAGTTAACCAACTTCCCATGGACAACCGATTGCCATCCCCCCGCTTTTTTCCATTGCTCCGTGCGTTCCGAGCCGAAGGTTTTTGTCTTCAACACCATGAAATAGTGATCAAAATACTTGCACTCCACCGATATCATCCCGCATTTTCATTCCCATTCGACAATTCATGACAATTCAGTTATGAGTTTTCACTTTTTTTGCACATCTCATCACTCCATGCAAACATTTCTCCCACCGAGCCTGATCCATTGAAACACCTTCCTTCCATAATCCCCCTGCTTCTGGCGATATGTCTCCTCTGTCCGGGTACGATCCAGGCCGGGCACAATGCCATGGCGTACTCCCTGGCCGATTGCATCGCTTCGGCCCTCTCCAACAATCAGCGCGGTCTCGTTGCCAGGGAAGGTCAGGCAATCGCCAGAGCCCAGCACCGGCAGGCCCTTGCCGCCTATTGGCCGTCCCTGACCTTTTCCGCCCGGGGCACCATGGATGACCATGACCCGCAATTCGTGTCCGAAGGGATGACCGTTGCCCTTCCCTTCCCGGGCATGGGCTCCATTTCCGTACCCGACCAGGTGACCAAACTCCGGGACAACAAGAATCTGGATATGGATCTCACGGCCACCTGGCTCCTCTGGGGTGGCGGCAAGCGCTCGGCTCTGGCCAGACAGGCGGAAATCGGCGTGGACATGGCCGGGATGGACATTGTACGAGAAGAATTGAAACTGACCCTGGAGGCCAAACAGACCTATTACGGCCTCGTCCTGGCTCGTCAGCTTCAGGCCCTTGGCCATGATACCCTTGAAAGGATGGAGGCGACCCTCTTCGTGACCAGGAGGTTCTACGAACAGGGTCTCGGTGGCGGTCTCAAGACGCATTTTCTGCGCAACAAATATTTCGTGGAAACCATCAAAACCACGGTTG
>CAYWJL010000217.1:0-4448 GCA_964458145.1 uncultured Desulfovibrionales bacterium
GACGCCCCCTGAGGATTTCCACCCCAGACAGACATCTTTACAAAAATTTTACATACCTTCTCGCCATATTCATATTCCCTTCACATTTCGGAGATATTTCAAGGCCACATGTTCAGTCGAAGCAATCGGTTCTGTGAAAAACCAACCGTACAGAACCACCAGTCTTGATTTCCGGGTGATTATTTTCTAAATAAGTTTTTCAAGTAATTATTTGAATTACGAATTCAAAAACTTAACAATCTTAATTTGGTAACTTTTTTGCTCATATTCTTGTGTTTTTCCTGATTCATTCCACTCATCCCAGGGAACTGCCATGAACAAAATTCTCATTGTAGACAGCGACCCATCATACTGCAACAATCTTGAAAACTATTTGCGACCACAGGGACTCGAGCTCGTGTCCGTGAACAACGGCGCAAAGGTTCAATCCAGGATCAAGAAGGAAAATCCGAGTCTGGTGCTGCTGGAAACCATGCTCCCGGATATCAATGGATTTGAAATCCTTCACACCATCAGGGCCTGGTCGGATATGCCGATCATCTTTCTTTCCGAGCAAAACGACGACACCGACAAGGTTCTCGGCCTGGAAATGGGTGCGGATGACTACATGGTCAAACCGTTCGCGCCACGGGAACTGCTGGCAAGAATCAGGGCGATCCTTCGCCGAACCACCCTCTCGACCAACGTGGCCACGGATCAGGTCTCCGGAAAACAATCCAGAACCATCCGCATCGGCCGGGTCGTGATGGACACCGGTGCGAGAACCGTTCGAGTGGATGCCACCCATGTCCATCTCACCGGTGCGGAATTCACCATGCTGGAAACCCTGATGCGTTCCCCCGGCCAGGTGGTTTCCCGCGAAACCCTTGCCCGGATCTCCCTGGGGCGGATCCAGGGTGAAGAAAGCAGCCTGAACGTACACATGAGCAACCTGCGAAAAAAAATCGGTTCCGGGGCAATCATCAAGACCGTTCGCGGTCTGGGCTACATGTTTGCGCTGCCTGGGCCGCAATGATCCCCGATCCATCGGAATTGTCCGCCGCACAAAAAAGGACCCATGGCCACCATCCTTCGGCCATGGGTCCTTTTTTGTGTCCAGCCTTTTGATCGGCCTTGTGCAGGAGAGGAAGATCTGCAATGGTATACAAACGACTTTGCCTTCAACCAACACCAGACAATGCCCATGCCCTCCACAAATTTCATTCTGGCTGCAGATATCGGCGGAACCTCCGGACGCTTCGGGTGGTTCACCTTTGACAATGATCATCTCGAATTGGCAGATCATCTGAGTGTCCCAACCGCCTCATGCGGGCATTTCACGGATATGCTCGAACAGGTCAGCCGTGAAGGACCCCGGGGGGGTATCCAGACGGCCGTGTTTGCCGTGGCCGGAGCGGTGGAACCGGATGGATCGGTCCACCCGCCCAACATCCCCTGGCCCATCCACCGGGACATGATCACCCCGTATTTTCCCCACCATACCCTGATCAACGATTTCCAGGCCCAGGCCTTCGGGTGCCGGACCGATCTGGTCCGGCATGCACAGACCATCCAGCCAGGTACTTCCGACACGGACGGTGTGCTGGCCGTCATGGGCGCGGGTACGGGCCTCGGCCATTGCATCCTTGTTCCCGATGGACATGGGGGACACATTACGGTGGCATCCGAGGCCGGGCATGCCGCCTTTCCCCTCTACGGCACGCATGAGACCGAATACCTGGCCTTTCTTCGCAGAGAGACCGGGCGTACATATGCCACCGGGGATATGGTGGTCACGGGACCCGGATTATCCAGGCTGCATGCCTTTCTGAGCAACACCACCCTCTCCCCTGCCGAGGTGGCGGCCAACTTCCACCGGTTTCCGAAAACCCTGGAATGGTTCGCACGTTTCTACGGCAGGGCCTGTCGTCATTATTGTCTCAATGTCCTGCCCACACGCGGCCTGTACATAAGCGGGGGGCTGGCTGCCAAACATCCCGAGATGATCACCCATGAGGCGTTCATCACGGAGTTTCTGGATTCCAGGGACTACCATGATCTGCTCAAGCGTATCCCGGTTCACCTGAACCGCGAAGAGGCTATTGGCTTGTGGGGCGCGGCTGCCTACGGCTGCCAGCAAATGTACAAGGGAGGCAGGCCGTGATGAACCTGCCGGGCACACTGGACACCGGAACGTGGAAGAAAATCCTCATCCTCGGCGCGGGTATCGTTGCCGTCACCCTGTTTTTCGCTCTGGATCTGAACGAGTACCTGACCCTTGCTTCCCTCAAACAGTCCCAACAGGGTTTTCAGGAACTTTTCACGACCCACCCCGTTCTGGTCGGTGGCGGGTATTTCTTCATCTACATCGGGGTGGTCGCCCTGAACCTTCCCGGTGCCGCCGTCATGACCCTGGCCGGAGGAGCGCTTTTCGGTTTCTGGATGGGCACCGTCCTGGTCTCCTTTGCCAGCACCATAGGCGCGACCATTGCGTGTTTCGTGGCCCGGTACCTGTTCCGCGAACCCATCAAGAACAGATTTGCCGAGACCTTTGCCAGAATCGACCAGGGGATCGCCCGCGAAGGCGCCTTTTACCTGTTCACCCTGCGGCTCATCCCGGTCTTCCCCTTTTTTGCCATCAACCTGCTCATGGGGCTGACCAGACTCCCTTTGCTGCGTTTCTACTGGGTCTCCCAGCTGGGCATGCTCCCGGGAACCTTGGTGTACATCAACGCGGGGAAAGAGCTGGGCAAACTCGAATCCCTGCAGGGCATTCTTTCGCCGTCGCTCATCGGCGCGTTCGTCATTCTCGGTCTGTTCCCCCTGGTAACCAGGAAGATCATGGCTTTTGTCAGAAAAAAGAACGATTGAGATGGTCACGATGATTTTTTGATGCACACGACGCTATTTCCTCATACGCCAAAAATCTACCTATTTCACCGGAGGCAACATGACATCCTATGATTATGATATCGGCATCATCGGAGGCGGAGCCGCTGGATTGACCGTTGCTGCCGGATGCGCCCAAGTCGGCGCCAAAACCCTTGTACTGGAACGGGAACCCGAACTCGGCGGGGATTGTCTGCACTATGGATGCGTGCCCAGCAAAACCCTCATCCATTCGGCCAGGGTCTATCATCTTCTCGGAAGAACCCGGTCGCTGGGACTTCCCGGGGTGGACCTGCCTCCGGTCGAGTTCAACCTCATTGCCAGGCGCATCAGAGAGGTCATCGAACAGATCCAGGAGCACGATTCCAAAGAACGGTTCTGCAAACTGGGAGCAGCCGTGCACACGGGCCAGGCGACCTTTGTTGACGACCACCAGGTAACCCTGGAGGACGGCACCCGTTTTTCAGCCGACAAATGGGTCGTGGCCACGGGGTCGAGCCCTTCCCTGCCCGGGGTACCAGGGCTTGACGAGGTGGATGCCCTGACCAACCGGGATATCTTTTCGCTGGATCGCCTCCCCGTGTCCATGATCATTCTCGGAGGCGGTCCCATTGCCGTGGAAATGGCCCAGGCCTTTGCCCGGCTCGGAACCCGAGTGACCATCATCCAGCGCAGCGTTCAACTCCTCTCCCGCGAAGACCCGGACATGGCCGCGATCATCCGGCACCGGCTGGAACAGGAAGGAATCATCGTGCGCACAGGATTGTCCCTTGCCCGTGTGAGCACGGTGGGAGACATGATCCGGGTCAAGGTAACGGATGACCAGGAAAAAAATCTGCTTTTCGAGGCTGAAAAACTTTTCGTTGCCATGGGACGAACACCCAACGTGATGGATCTCGGCCTCGAGCAGGCCGGCGTCGACTTCACGACCAGGGGGATCGGGGTGGACGATCGCTTGCGCACCAGCCAGAAACACATCTATGCAGCCGGGGATGTGACCGGAACATTCCTGTTCACCCATGCGGCCGGATACGAAGGGGGCATTGTCGTGTCCAACGCGGCCTTTCATGTGCCTCGCAAAATCGATTATTCGTTCATGCCCTGGTGCACGTACACGGACCCGGAGCTTGCAGGCATCGGGTACACGGAACAACAGGCACGGGCAGAGGACATACCCTACAAGGTGATCACGGAATCCTTTTCGGCCAACGACCGTGCCCTGGCGGAAAACGAGGAAACCGGCATGCTCAAGCTTATCCTCGACAAGAAGGAAAAACCCATTGGCGTGCAGATCGCAGGCCCCCATGCCGGGGAACTCCTGGGCGAATGGGTGGCCTTTTTCAATGGGGGCATGAAGCTCTCCACCCTGGCCTCTTCCATCCACCCCTACCCGACTCTGGCCGAGATCAACAAACGGGTTGCGGGTTCCTTTCTCGCGCCCAAGATCTTCTCAAAAACCGTAAGTAAGGCCTTAACTTTTTTCTTCCAATTCAAGGGAAGGGCATGTTCGGTAAAGGATGAAGGAACCTTGCACAGGTAATTGAGGCTGTTATAAAGGCCGGGGCTACAGTTGTCAACAT
>CAYWJL010000218.1:0-2003 GCA_964458145.1 uncultured Desulfovibrionales bacterium
ATTTATGCAAATGAACTTTTTTAAGGCAGGATTACAATATATTACCGATAATTCATGACAATAACCACGTCCAATCCATCTGCAGCGCCACTGCGTGCCAGCGTGCCGATGAAAAGGGCAGACACACAGGTCTGCCCCTACGGGATGCGGATTGAACGATGTTGTGGTGGGATTCGGCTACACCATGGCAGAAAACGTGGGCGTGGAAACCGCTGCCTGGTAGTCGGCCTGCATGCCGTAAGCCTGGAATGCCTGGCTTCGGGCAAAGGGATATGAGGCCTGCGTATTCTGGTAGGACTGGCTTGAAAGGGATGGTGACGAGCCGGATTCCTTGAACAGGGCAAGGGAAAATTCCTGGGCAAAGCTGGTCGTCGGCCGGGAAAATGAGTTGGATTGCGATGCGGACCGTTCGGACTGGGTATCCCGGGTGGAATAGGTGATCCCGAACTTGCCCAGACGCATGGAAACCGAGGTTTCCTGCTTTTCAGCCTGATTGTTTCCGCTCTCCTGACCTGCAGGGGGAGGAAATGTCAGGGCTTGTGTCTGATATGCCGGGGGGATACGCATCAATTCACCGTGCCGGTTTGCAACCGTTGTCTAAAGGTTGCTTTACAGATACGATGGCGACGGCGTTTTGACAAGTCGATAATGAAACTTTTTCAATATGCAATGAAAATACCGGATTTTCCGAAGTCCTGTTTTTTCGGGACAGAGAGAGAAAGCGGTCAGCCGCAGGAGGGTATATGCCAAGCACGATCGTCAAAAAAAAGGGGCTCATCCCGGGCAGGGTGAGTGAAATGATCATTGACGCCCCGGATATCGCCACCAAGGCCCGGCCCGGCAATTTCGTCGTTCTGCGGCTCTCGCCCGAAGGGGAGCGCATTCCCCTGACCATTGCGGATACCGATCCCGATGCTGGAACCATCACCATCGTGTACATGGTCCTCGGCAAGACCACGGCCATGCTTGAAAAGCTGGAGCAGGGCGACGATATTCTCGATCTCTGCGGCCCTCTGGGCAAACCTACCCGGCTGGACAAGGTGGGGACGGTCATCTGCGTGGGCGGGGGCACCGGTATTGCTGCCATGCATCATATCGCCAAGGGGCATCACAAGGCCGGGAACAGGGTGGTGGCCATCATCGGTGCTCGGAGTAAGGACCTGCTCCTTTTTGAAAAAGAACTTGCCTCATTCTGCGACGAGGTCCTGGTGGCCACGGACGACGGAAGCTACGGGCACAAGGGGTTTGTCACCCAGGTATTGGCCGAACGTCTCCAAAAGGACTCCGAGGTCGGCGAAGTGGTCGGCGTGGGGCCGGTGCCCATGATGCGTGCCGTTGCCGAGACCACCAGGCCGTTCAAGGTCAAGACCATTGTCAGTCTGAACCCGATTATGGTTGACGGCATAGGGATGTGCGGGGCATGCAGAGTGACCGTCGGGGAAAAGACCCGGTTCGCCTGCGTGGACGGCCCGGAATTCGACGCCCATGAAGTTGATTTCGATGAGCTGATGCGGCGGCTGGGTTCCTTTCGCCAACAGGAGCAGGCCTCCTACGAAACCTATTGTGAATGCCATGGCTAAAAAGAGTAAAATCCGACCACGCGTTGACATGCCCATGCAGGACCCCACGGTCCGGCGTACGAATTTCGAAGAAGTTGCCCTGGGCTATTCAAAGGACCAGGCCATGCTGGAGGCCTCGCGCTGCCTGCAATGCAAGAACCCCACATGCCAGAGCGGTTGTCCGGTCGAAGTCGACTGTAAGGGGTTCATCCATGCCGTTGCCAAGGGGAATATCGACGAGGCCTACAGGATCATCAAGGACACCAACAGCCTGCCTGCAGTGTGCGGCCGTGTCTGTCCCCAGGAACACCAGTGCGAAGGGCATTGCAAACTCAATCCCACGGGCAAACCGATTGCCATCGGCCGTTTGGAACGGTTTGTGGCCGATTCCTATTCTGACCGTTACCTCCGGCCCAACCCTGGAAAAAGGCGGAGACCTCGTGG
>CAYWJL010000218.1:2013-4433 GCA_964458145.1 uncultured Desulfovibrionales bacterium
GATTCCTATTATGCCGAGAACCCCTGCGATGCCCTCACCGGGCGCGACGATTGTCCCATGCTTCGGGAAGATATCAAGGTCGCAGCCATCGGTTCCGGGCCGAGCAGCCTGACCGTTGCCGGATATCTGGCGGCCAAGGGGATCAAGGTCACCGTATTCGAGGCACTGCACGAACTGGGCGGTGTCTTGACCTACGGGATTCCTGAATTCAGGCTTCCCAAGTCCATCGTCCATACCGAGGTGGAATTTCTCAAGATGCAGGGTGTGGAGTTTGTGACCAACCAGGTGGGCGGGATGACCGTGACCATCGAGGATCTCTTTGCCCGGGGATACAAGGCGGTCTTCATCGGCGTGGGGGCGGGGCTGCCTAAATTTTTGAACATTCCCGGGGAGTCGCTTATCGGCGTGTACTCGGCCAACGAATTTCTGACCCGGGTCAATCTGATGAAGGGGTACCGGTTTCCCGAGTACGATACCCCGGTTCCCAAGGGAAAACATGTTGCCGTATTCGGCGGCGGGAATGTTGCCATGGATTCGGCCCGCACGGCCCTTCGGCTGGGTGCGGAAAAGGTGAGCATCGTTTATCGCCGGACCAAGAACGAGATGCCCGCGCGTCGGGAAGAACTGGAACACGCCCTGGAAGAGGGGGTCTGCCTGGAGTGTCTGGCCCAGCCTCTCGCCTTTGAAGGGGATGATAACGGGAATCTGACCGGTATCCGCCTGCAGCGGATGGAGCTGGGCGAGCCCGATGAGAGCGGCCGGTGCAGGCCGTGTTGCATAGAAGGGGAAACCTATGTCCTGCCGGTGGATCTCGCCATCCTGGCTCTGGGCACGGGACCCAACCCGGTGTTGCTCGGTGCGACCCCGGGACTCAAACAGACTAAATGGGGCTATATCGAGGGAGATGACCGGACCGGGGAAACCAGTATTCCCATGGTCTTTGCCGGTGGTGACATCGTGACCGGATCGGCCACGGTAGTCATGGCCATGGGAGCCGGCCGCAGGGCCGCCAAGGTCATCGCCCGACGATTGCTCGGAGAATCGTGATATATGGGGCATGTCGTAGGAGTGAAGTTCCGGGATCAGGGGCAGGTCTATTATTTTGACGCCCGGCCCTATGTGGTGAAGACCGGGGACGTGGTTCTGGTCAAGACCGATGAAGGTCTGGGTCTTGGCAATGTCGTGGACCAGCGGTCCGCACCTCCGGGTGACCTGGCGGAGGACGCGTTGAAACCCATCTTTCGTCTGGCCACTCCGGAAGATCTCAAGGAAGAAGAAGAGAACAAGAAATTGGCCCGCGAGGCCTTCACGCATTGCCGGGACTGCATCTCCTCCCACAAGCTGGAGATGAAGCTGGTGGATGTGGAGGTCTATTTCGACCGGAGCAAGATGGTCTTTTATTTCACCGCTCCCGGACGGATCGATTTCAGGGAGCTGGTCAAGGACCTGGTCAGGGCTTACCGGACCCGCATCGAATTGCGTCAGATCGGGGTGCGTCACGAGACCCAGATGCTCGGGGCCATGGGCAATTGCGGGCAGGTCTGCTGCTGCCGGCGATTTCTGCGCAAGTTCGAGCCCGTGACCATCAAGATGGCCAAGGATCAGAATCTGTTTCTCAATCCTGCCAAGATTTCCGGTGTGTGCGGCAGGCTGCTCTGCTGTCTGGCCTATGAAAAGGACTCGTACGCGGATTTTCAGAAGCGGGTTCCCCGGATGGGCAAGAAGTTCAACACCTCGCTTGGGCCCATGAAGACCCTGCGCAGCAACATGTTCCGGGATTCCGTGATCGTGCTCACCGAGGACAATCAGGAGCGCGAGGTTTCTCTGGACGAGTGGCAGGAGATCGTCACGGGCAAGCCCGTGACCCGGTCGGCGACACCTCCGGGTAAGCCGGTCCATGAAGCCAGAAGACCGGAACCCGGATCGCGCAAACGGGACACGGGAAGGAAGCCCGTCAGGAAACAGGAGGAGGGACAGGAGGGGAAGAAGCCCACTCCGGCCGACAAGCAGCCTTCCACGCCCAAGGAGCGTGGCGGTAAGCCCCCCAGAAAACCCAAAAAGGAGCCTCGTCCCGCCGGTTCTGGCGCGCCGGGAGACAAGAAGAAGCCGGGTAGCAAGCCCAAACCCCAGCCGCCCAAAAAGCAGGATAAGAAGCAGGACAAGGACGGCAAGCCCGATGCTCCCAAGAAAGGGGTGAGCAAGAAGCGCAAGCCTTCCCGCAAACGGCGGTCCCGCAAGAAGCCCGCTTCGAAGAAGCCGGCGGCTTCTTCGTGAGTGCATAAGCTTCAGGGTAACGGCCTTTGATGGTCTGAGAGCTACTTTTTGTGCAAGAGCTTTGCATCCCAGGAAGATGTGATCGAGCCCTCAACTGTACCGCATCAGCCAAGATATATTCGGTTTGTCGTCGAACAAGTCCCCCG
>CAYWJL010000219.1:0-4431 GCA_964458145.1 uncultured Desulfovibrionales bacterium
GGAGCCTGATGATGGTCCAACAGAATTTCGTTGTGTGCCCGAAGAATAGTAATCAAAGTAGTCCTGACACCACTCCCAGACATTGCCGGACATATCATACAAACCCAATTCATTCGCTGCCTTGCCGCCAACTTCATGCGTATTGCTTAGACTATTCCCGCCATACCAGGCAACACTGCCTACATTGTTGGAACCGGAATAGGTATACCCACGACTCTGATTACCCCCCCGAGCCGCATACTCCCACTGCGCCTCCGTAGGCAAACTATACATCACTCCACTCGATCGACTCTCCAACCTCTGGATAAACTCCTGACAAGCATTCCAACTCACGTATTCCACTGGCCTGCGACTCCCCTTGAAACTTGACGGGTTGTTCCCCATCACCTTCTCCCACTCACCCTGCGTCACCTCATACTTACCCATCCAAAATCCATCCAACTCAACCCGATGCACCGGCTTCTCATCAGAATCACCATCATTACTCCCCATCATAAAACTCCCCCCAGGCACCCACACAAACTCCATGCCCGTCACGGGATCACGCCACTCCCTGCCCGCTACTCCGGCACCAACCGCAGCCGCTTCAGCCTCCAGCTCAAAATCACCATACACGTCCTCTCCCTGCTCCACCGCCACGGTCCGCCGCAGAGTCTGATAGCCGGACTTGCTCACCTGTACATCGTATTGCCCGGCATCGACCTCCATTCCCCTCGAATAGGCAGGTCCGACATTCATGATCCGTATCCGCGCATCCCTGGGCTGGACATTCACATACAACCGTCCTGTCCGCACCACCTCGTCCAGATAAAAGGTCAGCGTGGCCGTTCTCCCCGCATTGATCCGTATACGCTTGGTCTCGGACTCGTATCCCTGCTTTTCAACCCGGACCTGAACCTCTCCCGCCTTGATTTGAGAGATCTTCAGCGGCGTGGTCTTCTGGCGGACACCATCCATATACACCACGGCTCCCGAAGGCGTGCTCTTCACTTTGAGTGTGCCGGTGCCTGATCCCGTACCTGTTGCGTCCGAAGCAACCGGTTCCTGCACCAATGTCGATCCCCGGGCGAGAAACACCTTGCGAAACGGCGTGGACGACACCCACGGGATCTGCTCATCCCCGGATGCCTGCATCACGGCAAGTCCGGTCTCCCTGAAAACGTCACGCACACTCAAATCACTTCGCGAAAGATTCCTGAGCAGTTCTCCGGTAAACAACCCGTTCCTGCCCTCCCCGTCCGCAGCCACATTTCCCGGGCCCGTGGCATAGGCGACGAGTGATCCCTTGGGGGCATCCATGCGCGCCAGCCCCTTGGTGGAGGATCTGAAACTCCGCTTGAAAGGGTTGTTCCTGCAGGCATCCAGAATCACGATATTCAATTTGTTCCCGGCCTCCTCCATCTTGCCCAGAATCCGGCCCGCGTTCACGCCGTCGTATTCCACATCGCTCTCGGAAGAGGGATTGGCGTCCACCGGAAGCAGATAGTTGCTCCCTTTGATCTGCATCCCGTGACCGGCATAGAAAAACAGCCCGATGTCGGCACGACGGAGTTTCGTACCGAACTCTTTGACCGATTCGATCATTGTCCGCTTGCCCGCGTCGACCTTTTCAATGACATCGAATCCCAGTTTCCTGAGCACCCCGGCCACGTCCCGGGCATCGTTGCCGGGATTGGCCAGGCGTCCGGCATGTTTGTACGCCCCGTTGCCGATGACCAGGGCCACCCGTTCGGCAGCATGGGCCTGGCAGGGTAAAAGGAGAAAGAGCATGAACAGCACTATCCATTTTCGCATGACAATCCTCCGAAAAGCATGGTCGGAACTGTGGTTGCGTAAAAAAATACCCGATGTCATCGGTTGTCCGATGACATCGGGTGTGGGTACAGGATTTTTCGTTCCATCTCAAGGAAGGAAGGCGGGGGAAGACGGTTTTAGGTTTTACGTTTTAGGATAAAGGACGGGAGAACGTGTCATGTCCTCTATTACCCGTCCTCTACACCGGCTCGATTCAGGAATCGCCCGTTGTGAGGGGATGTCTGTCCTTTTGGAGAACATATCCCAGCCAGATGTCTGCAGGACGCAGGCGCGAAGCCTGGATTCGGGCGTCCACGACTGTCAGCCCGAGGTCGTGGAATATCTTGCGGAGGTCATCGTCCTGCCAGAGGACAAAGGTGCGTCCGTCGGCATGGGTACGTGTTCCTTCCCCCTGTTTGAGGGTCACCAGGCCATAGCCACCCGGGACCAGGGAGGTGAATATCCGGGCCAATATGTGGGGCAGGGTTTCGCATTCCAAGTGAACCAGGGCTCCCACCAGCAACAGTCCGTGGGCCTTTACGCGGGAAAAATCGAAATTGTTGAAATCGCCCTGAATCACCGGACAGCCTGAATGGGTGCGGGCCAGGCGGGCGAGTCCCTCTGAGCGTTCGATGCCCATTGGCCGGTGGCCCCGCTCAAGGAACCATTTCAGGTCCCGTCCGCTGCCGCAGCCTACGTCCAGAATGCGGGAACCTGCGGGGAGACGTTCTTCCAGGGGAGAGAGGAAGGACGAAGGATCGATATCCCGGGTGGACCGGAAATAGGCTTGGGGATCGGTTTCGTAGATGGTCATGATGACAAAGAGGGCGGGCTCACCCGCTCACGCCCAGATCGTAGCCGGCCCGTTGTTTGAGCAGCTTGACGATCCGGTTCAGGGTCCAGACGGCCCGTTCGAACAGGCTGGAAAAATCCAGGAGCAATTCTCTTTCTTCGGCGGGGATGTTCGATTCGTTGTTCAGGTAGGCCTTGCGCAGTTTCTGAAAGACCTCGCTTCGCTCAGCGGTCAATTGCAGAAGATACTCGGCATCCTCGCTGGAATATTCCCGGGCCAGATCGCGGGTTTCCAGGAGGATGAATTCCAGGCTTTCGATGAAACTGTTTTTAAAGTTCTCGGCCATGGGCGAACGGATCTCGGCGCATTCCCCGGCGAATCCGTGCAGGGTTTCATCCAGAGCCTCCACCTGAATCTGGAGATTTTCGACATTCAGGGTCAGTTCCTGGACATGAAATTCCGGGGCATGGTTGACGATATCCTTGGAAAACGACGTGATCTCCTTGGAAACGATGGCGGTGGCGTCCCGGATGGCCGCAAGTTTTCTGGATACGTCTTCATGACCATGGGTCCGCAGGACCTTGAGATACCGCAGAAGATGGTCCAGCAAATCGTTCTGTTCCCGGGTCAGAAGGATGACGGCGATGGCCGGATTGTGCAGAGCGTGATCATGGAGATGTTTGAGCCGTGTCCAGGTATCGGCTTTGGCAGGTGGCCACAACCGTTCGAGCATGGCATGGAAGGGATTGAACCCCAGCGTGACCACGACCGCGCCCCCGAGATTGAAGAGCAGATACACATAGGCCATCTGGTGCTCCAGGGGAGCTCCCGTGGACTCGACCAGCGCCCTGACCAGGGGAATGCCTGCGGCCTCTTCGAGGTAGAACAGAGGAACGAAAAGCGCTGCAGCCACGAAATTGAAAAAAGCCTGGGCCATGACCAGCTGGCGGGGGCGTCCCTTGAGATGCGTGGAAAGCAGCCAGGTCATGGCGCTCGATCCCACGTTGGCCCCGTAGATGGCGATGATGGTCTGCTGGACATTGAACAACCCGGCCTGGGCCAGGGCAATGGTCAGGATGGTCACGGCCGTGGACGACTGGCACAAGGCGGTCAGCAGGGCCCCGAAAACAAAGGTCAGCAAATGGGAGGACCCGCCCCGCACCAGCATTTCCTTGAAAAAATCCAGAGATGCCAAGGGGGTCGCGCCCTGGTTGAGGAGAATGAGCCCGAAATAGAGCAACCCGATGCCGAAAAGGACCCGCGCAAGCTGAACCGTACCCCTGGGCCGCTCAAAGACCATGGACATCCCGGCCAGACCGAGCAGAAAGAGGATAAAGGTCTTGATGTCCAGCACCGCGATGAGGACCATGATACCGATCCCGGCGTTGCCCCAGACTATGGCCATGGTGGCGTTGCGCGTCTTGATCAATCCCGAGCCGACCAGACTCGCCATGATGAAGGACAGCGCCGACATGGACTGAAACACGAACCCGGACACGAACCCGATAACCCCGGCCTTGGGCAGGGTTCCGGTCCATTTGGCGAAAATGAGACGGAACTTCCGCCCGGCAACCTGCTTCAGGGTATTGGTCAGCCAATTCAAACCGACAAAAAACAGGCCTATCCCGCAAACGATGAAACCTATATCTTCAAGCATTATGCTTACATTCATTATTCATATCCACGATCAAAAGCTGCAATGTAAGGATCAAGATGCGTTTCCCAAAAATCAGAATTACGAGTTTTAGAAATTTTAGAAATTTAAGAGATTTTAGAAAGTTAAGAGAGTTAAGGCTAACGGCGGCAAGTAATACTTCCAATATTGACAGTAAAGAGCCTGGCAT
>CAYWJL010000220.1:0-4430 GCA_964458145.1 uncultured Desulfovibrionales bacterium
GAGGCTTCCACGCTTCGCGACATCCATGCCCGGTACATGCAGGACAGCGATATCGGCATCGTGGAAGGGGCCATGGGACTTTTTGACGGTATCTCCGGCAACGGGGATCAGGGTTCCGCTGCCCAGCTGGCCAAAATCCTGAATATCCCCGTGATACTGGTGGTGGACGCCAAGGGCATGGGACGATCGGCCGCCGCCATGGTCAAGGGGTATGTCTCCTTTGATCCGGACCTCTCCTTTGCCGGGGTCATTTTCAACAGGGTGGGCAGTGAGCGGCACGAAGAGCTGCTGCGTCAGGCCATGCAGGGGAGCCTGCCTGATATCCCCGTGCTCGCATGTCTTCGCAAAAACGACGACCTGGCCATGGAGTCCCGCCACCTGGGACTGGTCATGGCCCATGAAATGGACTCCCCCAAACGGGCAAGCATCCTGGCCGACTGGGTATGTGCCGGTATGGATGTCGAGGGACTGGTGGACAATCTGCCAACCTCCGCCCCTCTTCCCGTGCCTGCCCCCACCGCCACCAGGAATCTCCCACATGTCAGGATCGGCGTGGCACGAGATAACGCCTTCTGCTTCTACTATCAGGAAAATCTGCGTGCCTTGAAAAAAGCTGGGGCCGAGCTGATCTTCTTTTCCCCTCTCAACGATTCCGGGCTGCCCGAAAACCTCGACGGTCTCTATCTGGGCGGGGGGTATCCTGAACTTTTCGCTCACCACCTGGCTGACAACACACCCATGCGGGACGCCATCAGGACCTTCGGCCTGACCGACAACCCCGTGTATGCCGAATGCGGGGGGTTCATGTACCTCATGCAAAGCCTGCAGGACAAAGAAGGCACTGCCCACGAAATGACCGGGGTATTCGACTGCTCCTGCGCCATGCAGAACCGGTTCGCCGCCCTGGGCTACCGGGAAGTCACCACCCAGGCCCCCTCCATCCTGGGGGTTGCGGGCTCCAGGTTCAGGGGACACGAATTCCATTATTCCCGACTGCAGGGCGAAGACCCCCGGGCCGAGAACATCTACGCGGTCAGGGATCGCAACGGCGAGTATCCAAAGGGCATGGGGCTGACAAAACACAGGGTGCTCGGCTCCTACATCCACCTCCATTTCGGCTCCAACCCGAATCTGGCCCCTGCCTTTGTCCGAGCCTGTGCGGGGGAAAACCTCCCATGACCAGAGAACTCAGACAGGGATATACCACGGGGAGCTCGGCCACGGCTGCGGCCCATGCCGGGGTGATCCATCTTCTGACCGGAGAATCTCCGGCAACGGTCACCATCCTCACCCCCCCGGGCAAAAAGCTCACCCTGCCCGTACACGCCTATGCCCGGGAAGACGACGGGGTCAGAGTCACCGTGATCAAGGACGGTGGCGACGACCCGGACGTGACCCATGAAACCCCCATCCAATGCGTGGTCTCCATGGACACTACGGTCCCGGCCACCGAGATCGTGATCCGGGGCGGACAAGGTGTTGGCAGGGTGACCAAGCCGGGGCTACCCGTTCCCGTGGGAGAACCGGCCATCGATCCGGCCCCCAGGGCTCAGATCGAACGAACCGTCCAGGATCTTTTGCGTGAATACGGAATCACGGCTCGGGTCAGTGTCACGGTGGAAGTGCCCGAGGGGGAACGTCTGGCCGCAAAGACCCTCAATCCCCGTCTGGGGGTGGAAGGGGGCATCTCCATTCTGGGCACCCGGGGAACCGTGAAGCCCTTCAGCAACGAGGCCTATCTGACCACCATCAGGCAATGCCTGCATTCCGCCCGCACCCTTGGCAGAACGGCCGTCGCCTTCAACACCGGGGGGCGGAGCGAACGGTTGCTGCAGGCCTTTTTGCCCGCATGGCCCGAAGAGTGTTTCATCACGGTGGCTGATTTTTTTGAACCGTCCATGGCCATGGCTGCGGACCAGGGAATGAATCATGTGGTCTGGGGGGTGTTTTTCGGCAAGCTGGTCAAACAGGCCATCGGGCACGCCAACACCCACGCCAAAAATTCCGAGATCGACTTTGCCGGCTTGGCCGATTGGTGGACGGAACTGGGGCTTTCCCGAGAAATTGGCGAAACAATCGGACGGGCCAACACGGCCATGCAGATCCAGGAGATGATTTCCGGTGAACCCGGTCATGAACGGTATTATGAACTCCTGGTCCACAAGGCCCGGGAGAAGGCCATGGAATACGGCAAGAGCAAACTGCGTGTGGACTATTGTCTCTTTGACTTCAACGGTACCCTGCTTTTTTCAACTCTTACCCGGGAAACATCATGATCGAGGTTATCGGATTGGGCCTGTGCCCGGACTATCTCCCTCCCAGCCTTGTGCGGCTCATCGAGCACGCCGACATCCTGGCCGGGGGCACACGCCAGCTGGCCCTCTTTCCCCGGGCCCGGGGGCGCAGACAATCCCTTTCCCCATCCCTGTCCCGGGCTCTGGGCATCCTGGATCAGGAAGACCGACAGGGAAAAAACGTCGTGGTCCTGGCCGACGGCGATCCCCTGACCTTCGGCATCGGCACCACCCTCATCAAACGATTGGGGCCTTCACGGGTGCGCATCCATCCCAATGTCTCCGCCCCCCAGACGGCAGCGGCACGAATCGGCAAAGGGATCAAGGACCTGAACCTGGTTTCCCTGCACGGGCGCAAAAACTGGGCTCCTTTGTTCGCCTCCCTGACCCACCATCCCCTCACAGGCATCTTTACCGACGCCACCAATTCTCCCGCGCGCATTGCACAGGCATGCATGGACCGGGGTCTGACCCGTTGCCTCTTCCATGTATTCGAGGATCTGGAAGGCCCCGATGAACAGACAGCCTCCCTGTCCCTGAAAGAGGCAAGCACCCGGGCCTGTGCCGAACTTTCCTTTGTGATCATCGAGCAACCGGATTTTCACCCCCTCTGCCTGGGCAATCCGGACGAGGCCTTTGTGCATGAGCGTGGACTGATCACCAAATCCGACGACATCCTCTGGGATCTGGGCGCGGGATGCGGGTCCGTGTGCATCGAAGCGTCATCACAGCTTCCCCGGGGCCAGGCCTTTGCCGTGGAGGGCAAACCCCACAGAATGGACATGATCCGTGACAACATCCGCCGCTTCGGGGCATGGCTGGTGGAACCGGTGCAGGGGAATATGCCCGAGGCCCTCACCGACCTTCCCGATCCCGACCGCATCTTCATGGGCGGCGGGGCCAGAGACGTGCAGGTACTCACAACGGCCATGGACCGTCTCAAACCCGGCGGGCGGCTGGTGATCCACGCCATCTTGCTGGAGACCCTGGAAACCGTGCGCACCACCCTGGCCGCGAGCGACTGGCCGCACACTATCGCCCAGATGAGCGGCAACATGTCCGATTCCGTGGCAGGGGCCGTCAGGCTCAAACCCTTCAACCCGGTGTTTATCATCTCGGCAGACAAAATCAGGGCAAACAAAACCAAGGCCGACAAACCGGAGCATCCATGAGCCGTCCAGGAACGAACACGCTTGAACCCAAAGTCTATTTCATAGGAGCCGGTCCCGGCGATCCGGAACTGATCACGGTCAAGGGACAGCGGATCATCAAGGCCGCCCATCTGGTCCTCTTTACCGGTTCCCTGGTGCCCCGCGAGGTGATCGACGCAGCAGGGCCTTCGGCCGAAATCGTTGATTCGGCCCCGCTGACATTGGAACAGACCAACGAGCTGCTGGTACGCACGGTACGCGAGGGCAAGATCGCGGCCCGGGTGCACACCGGCGACCCGGCCCTGTTCGGGGCGGTCAGGGAACAGACCGACCTTCTGGATCAGGCAGGTATCGGCTACGAAGTCATCCCCGGGGTCACGGCCGCCTTTGCCGCGGCAGCCAGGGCCAATGTTTCCTTTACCTCGCCCGGCGGCACCCAGAGCCTCATCCTGACCCGCATGGCCGGACGCACCCCGGTTCCGGACCAGGAAGCCATCCGGCACATGGCCGCGCACGGCTCCTCCATGGCCGTCTACCTCTCCGCAGACAAGCATGAAGCCCTGGAAAAGGAACTGCTGGAAGCCGGACTCTCCCCGGATACCACCATTGTCATCGGCAAGATGATCGGTCATCCCCAGGAACAGATCATCCGCACACGTCTGAAAGACCTGAGCCGGACGGCTACGGACCACAACCTTGTCCGGCAGGCCGTCTTTCTGATCCTTCCGTCTGAAAACCGTAACCAGGAACGATCGAAATT
This sequence comes from uncultured Desulfovibrionales bacterium, assembly GCA_964458145.1. Classification (GTDB taxonomy): domain Bacteria; phylum Desulfobacterota; class Desulfovibrionia; order Desulfovibrionales; family Desulfomicrobiaceae; genus Desulfoplanes. The sequence continues at coordinate 4,206 of CAYWJL010000220.1, forward strand.
GTACGATCCCTCCTTTGCCCACGGCTTTCGCACCGGCGGGGACCAATGAGCCGAGCCTGCGCCATCTATGTGCTGACAAAAAAAGGGATCGACCTGGGCCTTCGCCTGACCGAGAACCTGAACGGAGACCTTTACGCACCAAAACGATTGGCCGGGAACACGCAAATCAGAGGATTTGACTCCCTGCCTTCCCTGGTGGCCCGTACCTTTCACGACTATGACGCC
>CAYWJL010000221.1:0-2734 GCA_964458145.1 uncultured Desulfovibrionales bacterium
GGGCTCTATCCGCCAACGAGCGGCAAGATTTTGTATCGGGGGGAGAGGATCGACAATATCGACCCGAAAAAGATGCTTCCCTACCGGGCCAAGATGCAGATGATCTTTCAGGACCCCTACGCGTCCCTGAACCCGCGCATGAAGGTCCGGCAGATCCTGCAGGAACCCGTGGCCTTTCACCGGCCGGACAAGTCGGCTTCGGAGCTTTCGGACAAGGTCGACGAGATCATGAAACTCGTGGGCGTGGACCCGGCATGGGCCGACCGGTTTCCCCACGAATTTTCGGGCGGCCAGCGCCAGCGAATCAGTATTGCCCGGGCCCTCATGGTCGATCCGGAATTCATCGTGGCCGACGAACCCATCTCGGCCCTGGACGTTTCCATCCAGGCCCAGATCCTGAACCTCCTCATGGATGCTCAGGACAAGAAGGGACTGACCTATATGTTCATCACCCATGACCTTTCCGTGGTGGAACACATCAGTTCACGGGTCGCGGTCATGTACCTGGGCGCTCTGTGCGAGCTTGCCAGGACCGAGGATCTTTTCGAATCCCCCAGCCATCCGTACACCAAGGCCCTTTTGAGCGCCATCCCACGGTTGGGTCACAAGGGACTCAAGCACATCAAGCTCACCGGCGAAGTACCCACGCCCATTCACCTGCCATCCGGCTGTTTCTTTCACGGCCGGTGCCCCCATGCCGACAAGCGGTGCATGACCGAACGACCCGCATTGATCACCCAGGACAACGGGACCAGGGTCGCCTGCCATGCGGTGCAGGAAGGCAGGATCTGATTCCGCCCCTTGCATGTGCAATCGTAGGGGCGGGCCTGTGTGTCCGCCCTTGTTGGTGGGCTCGACAATTGAGAGCATACCTCACACCCCCGGCCGACCAGGAAACAACATCTCGATTTTTCAGGCAGAGAGCGTCAAGTTTGGGCGGACACACAGGTCCGCCCCTACGGACAGATATCAGAGGTCGCTGTCTCCGTAGAGGTACCTTCCGGGATCGCATCAAACGAACCGATTCATCCGGGCATGATGAAATCTTTGCCGGCATTCTCGAGAGCTGGTGACTGTTTGCCCTTGCCGGCCTTTTTCATGGCCATGCCGATTTTGGTCAGAAGTTCCGTGGAATCAACGGACTTGACCACGTAGTAATCTGCGGCGATGGACTTGAAATCCTGCTGGAAACTGTCGTAGGCCGTGCACAGGATGACCGGGATATCCTGGTTCTCTCTGCGGATTTCCTGAAGAAGATCCAGCCCTGACCGGTCCGGCCCCAGCTTGATATCCAAAACGACCACATCGGGTTTTTCCGCCTCGATCAGCGGCACGATCTCGTCACTCCCGTCGGAAACAGCCACCTGATATCCGGCGGTCTCGAACTCTTCCTGATAGAGCATCCGGATATGCGGCTCATCATCCACTACGAGCACTTTCTGCTTTGTCATCGTCCCAACTCCAGTTGTTTTCATGATGTTTGTTCCCTCCCCAAGACGGAACCATACGCCCCACAGCAGGGTTGCGTGCACCGAGCGGTTACTTGAAACCGCCCATGAGTTGTTGCCTAGCACACCCATCAACCCAGCTCAACGAAAACCTGTACCTCGGAGGTACCCGAAAATATGGTGGAAGTGACCATAGAACCGGATAACACGCGTCATTCGTTTCCTAAAATCAATTCGGTGCTCCAACTTTTGAACCGCATCGATCGCAAACCCGGCCACGTCCTGGTCATCCGGGACGGACAACTGCTCACCCCTGACCGCAAGATCGGTCGTAACGACACCATCATTGTCCGTGATGTCGTCTCCAGAGGTTGATTCATGAAATGCAAACGCTGCAAACAGCCTGCGGTCGTGGCCCTGCCCAGTCATAACACGGCCTTTTGCAAGGAATGTTATCTGATTTTCTTTTCCCGGCAGATGGAGCGGGCCATTCATGCCCAGAAAATGTTTTCCAGGAACGACAGACTCCTCGTGGCCGTCAGCGGGGGCAAGGACTCCCTGGCCGTTTCCTGGCAGCTCAAGAAACTCGGGTATGATGTCACCGGCCTGCATCTCGATCTCGGCATCGGGGAATCTTCCCTTGCGGCCCGGGCCATTTCCGAAAGCTTCTGCAACCGGTTCGATATCCCCCTGCAAATCGTCGAGTTCACCTCCGAAGGTCTTGCCATTCCTGCGGTCAGGGAGACGGTCAAACGGCCCATCTGCTCGGTCTGCGGCCAGCTCAAACGCCATTATTTCAATAAAATGGCCGTTGAAGGCGACTTCACCGTGCTTGTCACAGGCCACAACATGGACGACGAGGTAGCCCGTCTGTTCTCCAATGTCATGGCCTGGGACGAAACCTATCTGGCCGGCCAGGGGCCGGTCCTGCCGCAAGAAAACGGATTCGTCAGAAAGGTCAAACCCCTCTACACCCTCTCGGAATTCGAGACCGCCAATCTCTGTTTCCTGGCCGGTATCGAATACGGCTATCACCCCTGCCCGTACAGCAAAAAGGCCAGCTTCACCATCTACAAAAATCTCCTGAACCGGCTCGAAGAGGCCCAGCCCGGCCGCAAACGCAGTTTCTACCAGAAATTCCTGGATCATGGGCGACCGCATTTCCAAAACAGCGACTCCCAATCCTCCTCCCCCCTGCACCCCTGCCCTGAGTGTGGCTTCCCCACCTCCTCCCCGGAAGGCGAGCCCTGTGGGGCCTGCCGTATCCGCGGGTATATGCGCAAGAA
>CAYWJL010000221.1:2834-4412 GCA_964458145.1 uncultured Desulfovibrionales bacterium
ACGTCTCATAACGTATCAATTTGTATCTTCTTCGCGTTTCAAAGAATGTTTCATTATGTCTTGTTTTCGCTCATTCATTCCATCATAAAAACTAACATACCGAAATAAAACATTATTTTTTATGGCACCTTGTTTGCTATTTCACAAGCCATCTTGTAACCCTTTGCCCCATATTGCACATGAACCCGAAAATCCTTTTTGTTGACACCGACCGTTCGTTTTTGGCGCATCTTTCATCGAGGCTTCGCCAGCATGACATCCAGGTTGTCGAACAACTCGGGGTCAACGGGGTCGAAGAACAGCTTCGGATCACCCCCATCGGTATTGTACTCATCGATATGGAGCGGATCAGGGGGGAGGGCATCGTGCTCATCAAGTCCATTAAAAAATCTTTTCCCCGCACAGAAATCGTATTACTGACCAATGCCGAACAGGTTCCCTTGTCCATAGAAGCGATGAAACTCGGTCCCTTCGAGGAAATCTATCTTCCCCTGGACATCCGGGCCCTGGTCAAAACCATCAAGCAGGCCCAGAAACGGTGGGAAAATTCGTCCCGCCACGTGGACATATGACAGATGAACAATCGTTCCAATACGCGAGGAGGTTTGACGTGAAAACTATCAAGGTCGGGGAACTTATGGTTCCTCTGGGAGAATACGCACAACTCGATGAGAACAAGACCCTCTACGACGCGGTCATGACGTTGCGGACGCTCCAGAAGGAAAACAAGGGAAACATCCACACCAGCATTCTGATCGTCACCCAGGGGGGTGAAATCGCCACCATGCTGACCATTCTGGATATTTTCCGGTTCATGGAGCCCAAGTACAAGGATGTCGAAAATATCGATCTTTCCCGTTTCGGCATGCAGCCCGGGTATGTGGAATCCATGCTCGAATCCTTCGACCTCTGGGCCAATCCCCTGGAAGACTTCTGCCGCAAGACTGCTCAGGTGATTCTCAAAGACATCGAACGGGAAATGGTCCCCAGAGACGTTATCGATGCCGACGCAACCCTGGACATGGCCGTCCATCGCATGATCGTGGGCAACAAACATTCCCTGCTGGTCAAGAAAGAAGACACATTCGTGGGAGTGCTCCGCTCCTTCGATATCTTCGCCAAATTCTGCGAAGCTATCGAGCACTGCGAGATTCCTCAGAATGATTAAATCGTAATGAGAAATTTTAGAGATTTTAGAAATTTGTAACTATTCAGAAGAGTTAAAACGGATGTTGCAAGCACGTCATCCCGGCGTAGGCCGGGATCTCAAGGGCTGCGAGCATTGTATGTCGAACAAGCAGCTGCCCGGTCGTGCAAGATCCCGGATCAAGTCCGGGATGACGATCAAAGATGACCTGCGTCTTATGGGCGACTTCTGAATCGTTACTCGAGAAATAAATATTTGTTATTGAAATAGGCTCTTAAACCAAACCCTGTTTGAACCAATCCATACATCAACTCCAACTTTATACAAGGAGAAATTTTATGCAATGTATAAAAAAAACCTTTTATGTATCGATACAATTATTTTTCATTACGATTTGCCTTGCTGGTATTTCAGGTTGTTTGGGATCATCC
>CAYWJL010000222.1:0-4397 GCA_964458145.1 uncultured Desulfovibrionales bacterium
ACGGACGGGCACGGACAGAGTAAAAGCACGAAGAAAGACAATGCCGCACAGGTCAGTGCCGGGGACGTCTATAAGAAGGCCTTGGATCTGTTGTTCGACCACAAGGCCGTGAAGGCCCGGAAGCTTTTTCTTGATTTCATCAGGGACTATCCCAAGAGCTCTCTTTTGCCCAACGCCCATTATTGGCTCGGGGAAACCTATTTCGATCAGCATAAATTTGTGGAGGCCATTTTGGCCTTCAAGGACGTTCCGGATCTTTTTCCCAAGCATCACAAGGCTCCGGATGCCCTCTTGAAGATCGTCAGCTGTTATATGTGGTTGGATGACGAGCAGAACGCGACCTTCTATCTGGGTCTTCTGCTCAAGGGATACCCCAATGCCCGGGCCACCAAACTGGCCAGAAAACGTTACGCCAAGCTGATGTAGGCGGGGGCTTCTGCCATGTTTCGATCCGATCGTCCCTTGTCCGATCAGGATGCCGCTGTTCACTCGCACGAAGCCGGGTCTGGTCTGGCGGAATATCGCTTGTGTCTGGCCCTTCGTCATACCAGAGGGATCGGCCCGCGTACCTGGAAGGGACTTCTGAATCATTACGGGTCGGCCGGGGCTGCCGTGGAGCATGTGGCATCCTGGAAAGGGGATGGGCTGGCAACCGTGGCCCAGGTTCGAGGGTTCGAGCAGGAAACATGGAAGGATGCGGCTGCCCGGGAAGAGGCCGAGATCACCAAGGCCGGCATGGCCTATCTGGTGTATGGTCAGGATGCCTATCCGCAACGGCTCCGCGAAATTCCCGATCCGCCGATCATTCTCTACACCCTCGGCGACATCTCGCTCTTGCGTCGCCCCTGTCTGGCCGTTGTGGGTTCCAGGCAATGCATGCCCTACGCCAGGCGCATGGCCAACCGTCTGTGTACCGACCTTGCCCGTGCCGCCTTGACCATTGTGTCCGGTTTTGCCCAGGGGGTGGACCGCATCGCCCACGAGACCGGATGCCGGGAGCAGGGTTCGACCATTGCGGTGCTGGGCACAGGTCTCGATATCGTCTATCCGGCGTCCAACAGGGATATCTGGGAGCCTGTGGCCGCTTCCGGGCTCATTGTGTCGGAGTTTCCTCCCAAGACCCTGCCCGAGGCCAAGAATTTTCCCTACCGCAACCGGATCATCAGCGGGCTTTCCCTGGGGGTTCTCGTGGTCCAGGCCGCATCCAGGAGCGGCAGTCTGATCACGGCCCGTTTCGCCCTGGAACAGAACCGCGAGGTTTTCGCCGTACCCGGACCCGTTGGAAACGGCTACGAAGGGTGCCATGAGCTCATCCAGAGCGGGGCCAAGCTCGTTCAGGGGATAGATGATATCCTCGAGGAACTGGGTCCCATGGAGGGCGAAGACCAAGATCCTGTCGTCCCGGACCGTCAGTCGGGTAACGCCCCGCAGTCAGACATTCCTCTGGATGATCAGCAGCGGGAGGTTGTCCTTTGCCTCAAAAAGCACGGCACATTGCACATCGATGCCTTGACGCAGCTCCTCGGCTGGGAGAGCAATACGGTAAGCCAGACCCTGGTCATGCTCGAGATCCTCGAAAGGGTCGAACAGCGTGCCGGAATGATGTACTCGATCATCGAATAGGAACTACATTTTTTTTGTTGGTGACAGAGCGCGGTTCGTACAGATCGCTCGCATATGACCTTTTACAGCGGATTGACAGCCATGCAGAAAATTCCCTTGCCCCTGGCCGAACCGGACATGGTTCTTGAAAAGCCCATTACGCGGGACAACGGCATGGTCCTGGTCGGACCGGGGACCGTGCTGACCGAGGCCCTTATCGAACGTTTGAAGAACATGGAGATTCCCTCCATTGTCGTTCAGGGAAATCCGCTGGAGCTCGACGGTGGTGGTGCGGGTACCTCGTTCGGCAGGCGGGGCAAACGGCTGGACCATCTGTTCCGGCATGCTGAGGACGACCCGTTCATGCATGATGTGCGGATGTTTCTGGGAGAGTATTTCACCCGCAAGGGGGCGGTGGAAAAGATGGCCGAAGACGCCGAGAACGGGGAGGAATCCTGATGCAGGATCTGAAAACCGAGTACAAGGGCAAGTTGTTGGCGGTCAAGGATCTACCCACCCTGCCCACGGTCCTGGGCAAGGTTTCCAAGCTTGTGGAAGATCCCAATTCCTCCACCGAACAGATCGCCCGGGTCATTTCCATGGACCAGGTCCTTTCGGCCAAGGTCCTCAAGATGGTCAACTCGCCCGTCTACGGGTTCCCGGGCCGTATCGCCACCATCCAGCACGCCCTTGTGCTTTTGGGCTTCAACGTCATCAAGGGGATCATCATCAGCACCTCGGTGTTCGACATGATGGAGGGGAGCATGAAGGGGCTGTGGGATCACAGCATGGGATGTGCTCTTGCCTGCTCCACCGTTGCCAAGCATGTGGGCTTCAAGGACCCCGAGGAATATGCCGTGGCCGGATTGCTCCACGATATCGGCAAGGTGCTCGCCGTGGTCCAATTGCCCGAATGCAAGAACGATATTGTCAGCGCGGTCAAGGATGAGGACCTGAGCTATATCCAGGCCGAAAACAAGGTGCTGGGATTCGGGCATGATACGATCAATCTCTGGATGGCCGGACACTGGAATCTGCCCCTGAAGCTCAAGGAGGGACTTGCCTTTCATCACAAGCCGTCCCTGGCCAGGCATTATCCCGATGTGGCCCAGGTGGTCCATGTGGGGGATTTTCTGACCCGGCTGTTCGAGATCGGCTCTGGAGGTGACGACCAGATCAGCATGCTCGATCGGGATGTCATGCTCAAGCTGGGCATTGATTTTCCCCTGCTGGAGAAGATTCTCGACGATCTGGCGGATGAATTCGAGGAATTGGCTGTTTTCTGATCCCAAGGCTCATGGGAAATACATGGTTCTGTCACACGCGAAACATTTTTTTCTGATCACTCAGAATGAAGAGCTCCGGAAAAAGCTGGGAGCCTTGTGGCCCGAGGATGAGGTTTTCTGGACCTTTTTTTCCAGGGGGACCGAGGCACTGGAGCATCTTTTCCACAGCCCGCCGGATCTTCTGGTGGTGGACAACGCTTTGCCCGACTTCAAGGGCCAAGACCTGGTCAGGTTGATCAAGAGCGAGAACGTCTATCGCCAGGTGCCCGTGGTTCTCTGCCTGGAACGGTCCGATCTTCCTCTGTCTGTCGCCAATGTGGAGATTGATGATTTTCTGGTCAGTCCGGTGGAGGGTGATGAGGTCAAGAGTCGCCTTGAGTTGGCCGTGATGCGCGCTTCACGGGAACTCGATGCCAGCCCGTTGACCAGGCTGCCCGGGAATACCTCGATCATTCACAAGATTCAGAGCCTCATCGATGCTCGGGAAGACTTCGCCCTCATTTATGCGGATCTGGACCATTTCAAGTCGTTCAACGACAAGTATGGTTTTTCCCGAGGTGACGAGGTGCTCATGATGACCGCCCGGGTGATCGTGAATTCCATCCGGGGGATTGCCCGGATGCATTCCTTTGTCGGCCATGTGGGGGGGGATGATTTTGTGTGTACCCTGCCGGCGGACAAGGCCGAACAGGCCTGCAATGCCCTGATCGAAAATTTCGATTCCATTGTGCCCAATTTTTACGACCGCGAGGACCAGATGCGCGGGTGCATCCTGTCCTTAGACAGGCAGGGCCGGGAGCAGACCTTCCCCCTCATGGCCATATCCCTGGCCGTGGTCTTCAATACCAATTGCAAGCTGACCCATTACGGCCAGGCTTCCCAGATCGCCATGAATCTGAAGAAAGAGGCCAAGAAGAATCCTGCGAGCAGCTATGTCCTCGACCGACGGTGTGCCTGATTCTGTGCAGGAATATCTGGACCATCTCCGTTTCGGACGGGGGTATGGTGCAGCCACCATTGAAAGTTATGCACGGGATCTCGCTCAGTTCGGGGAGGTGCTGCGATCTCGGGGGATGGATCTTCAGCAGCCCGACCGGATCGGCAGGGAACAGATCCATGCCTATCTCGCGGAGCTGCACCGTATGGGGTTGGCCAAGAGTTCGGTGGCCAGAAAGCTCTCGAGTCTGCGTGGATTCTTCAAGTATCTGATCGGTCGCAAGATCATCCCTCACGACCCCTGCCAGGGGGTTCACAATCCCAAACAGCTCAAGCCCCAACCCAAGTTCCTGAACGTGGATCAGGCGATGGCCCTCATGCAGGCCGCGGTGGGGGACGGCGCCAGAGGCCTGCGTGATCTGGCTCTGGTGGAATTACTCTACGGCTCGGGGCTGCGTATCAGCGAGGCCCTGGGACTCGATGTCCAGGCTATCGATCCCGGCCGCTCGTTCATCAAGGTTACGGGCAAGGGGGGCAAGGAACGCATCGTTCCCCTGACAGACATCTCTCTCA
>CAYWJL010000223.1:0-4391 GCA_964458145.1 uncultured Desulfovibrionales bacterium
GTTGTTGTTTTTCCAGCACCAGGAGCATTTTCTCCATGGCATCCAGATGCTCGTTGACCTCGGCCTGGAACTGCTCTTTCATTTCCGGCGTGATGGTTATCTCGTAAGCCATGCACCTTCCCTCGTGTCCTGTGGATGAACACCCGTTCCGGATTTCATGCCCGCCCCAGAAGGAGCTCGATCTGGGAGAGGAGCTCCTGGGGTTGTACCGGTTTGATCAGATAGGCATCGGCCCCGGCCTCGAAACCCTGCCTGCGATCACCTGCCTCGGCCTCGGTGGTCACGATGATCACGGGAACATTGCCGAAGTGGCTGTCTGCGCGGATCTTGCGGATCAGGGTGTATCCGTCCATGCCGGGCATGTTGATGTCCGCCAGGACCAGGTCCACCGTGTTGGCCGCCAGGCATTCCAGGGCTTCGAGCCCGCCCTGTGCCGAAAGGGCTCTGTAGCCTTCGGAGCGGATGGCGAACCCGATCATGTCCAGAGTCAGTCGCGAATCATCGACCAGAAGTACTGTTTTTGCCATTCCCATATCCTCAATTGCGTCGCGGAGTCCTCATTGCGCGACCATCCGTCATTTGGTGTAGACGAACGATGTCTCCAGCCTGTTCATGGTGAACAGATCACTGACCTTGCCCACGGATTCCGCAGCGCCCAGGAAGATGTACCCTCCCGGAACCATGGCCCGGAAGAGATGCTCCATGACCTTACCGGCGGAATCGTGATCGAAATAGATGAGTACGTTTCGGCACAGCACGATGTCGTAGGTCCCGAAGAGGGATACCCAGGAGGGATCGAAGAGATTGATCCTGGAAAAGCCGACCATGTTTCTGATCTCCGGGGCCAGGTGAAATCCGTCGTCTTTTCTGGAAAAATAGCGTCCCTTGTAGAGATGCGGGGTCTCCCTGAGACTGTGGGCGGAGTAGATCGCCCTGCGTGCCGTATCCAGGTTGCGCGTGCTGATATCCAGGCCGTCGATGCGCAGGTGCCAGTCCTCGGGTCCATCGAGTATCTCCTGGAGGATGATGGCCATGGTGTAGGGTTCCTCACCGGTGGAACATCCCGCGCACAGGATCTTGAGACGTTTGTCCTCTTTCTTGTCCTCTGCCATGGCCGGGATGATCCGCTCTGCCATCAGGGCCAGTTGTTCGTACATCCTGAAGAAATAGGTTTCCGAGACCACGATGAGGTCGATGAGGGCCTCCATTTCCCGGCCCGTGGGATCGAACATGAGGTAGCGCAGGTAATCTTCCGGTCGGGTGATATCCAGTATCTCCATGCGGGTACCGACCCGCCTGGACAGATACTCGGTCCGGTTTTCAGCCAGCCGGATGCCTGAGGTCCTGTAGACGAGATCCCGAATCCGTGCAGATTCCCGAATACCCCGCATCATGCATCCCTCCCCTGGTCGGTGCGGCTGTGGATGAGGGTCAGGGCATCGGATGCCGATTCTCGAACCGGTTCCGTCCCGGTTTCAAGCCATGCGGTCACCAGTGGCAGGTGGTCTGCCCCCCCCAGCATGCCGAAGACATCGAGGATGCCGGTTCGCACGAGATCCTGGGCGTCACGCATCAGCTCGGTCAGTTCGCTCAGATATCCGGCAAGTCCCAGAGTACCTATCATGCGGACCGCCTCGTACCGGGTCCAGGGATCGGGATCGTTGCCGGCCGTCTGCAGAAGCAGGTCGGGCGTTTGCGTACGTTTCGGGTATGATTGCAGGGCCCTGACGGCGGCGATTCTCACTGCCGGAAGAGGATCCTGCAATGCGGCCACAAGGGCGTCAAATGCCCGGTCGGTTCCGAGAGAACCAAGCAGGGCCGTGCCCTTCTGCCGTACCGACTCGTCGGCATGGGTGCTCAGCTCGAGAATCTCTTCCTCGAACCGCATGGAAGTCGTGGGCGTGAGCATGTCCAGGACGAAACAGCGTTTCCGGGGATCATGGGATCGGAACAGATCCTTCACGGTATCGGCCCAGAGTTCGGGGCCGAATGTCTGCAGGCAGGCGGCCCCCTTTTTTCTGATGGTCGGTGAAGGGTCACCGGCAAGGGTGAGGAGAGCGGGCACGGCTGCGGGATCGTGCATGTGTTCCAACCCGTCCACAGCCCCTTCCCGGACGTCTTCCTGGTCGCTGTTCAGTTCTTTCACAAGGATCGGAAGGACGTCAGGGGTTCCGATATGTCCCAGGGTACGCAGAACACCCGCCTTCATGGTGTCCGAGGAGGTTGTCAGGTACTCGAGGAGAACGGGCTGGACGGAGGTGTCTTTCAGACGGGCCAGGCAGTCGAGCACGGCCAGCTTCACGCTTTCGGGCTGGGCCGGATCTTCCAGAACCCGCACAAGAGGGCCTGTCTCCCGGGAGCCGATGCGTATCAATGCCTGTTCCAGATTCTTGAACAGGGAGGCGTTGCCTTCCCGGTACAAGCGGGCCAGTGCGGGGACCGCTTCCGATGCCCTGAACAGTCCGAGAAGGGCGATGGTTCCCCGGATAACGGCAGGGTTGGCATCGTCGAGGAGTTCGAGCATCTGTTCGGTTTTCATGCTCATGCCGGCACGGTTCACGACGGCCTCGTCCGCAGTGTCGAGCACTGCGGCCAATGCCTGGATCACGGGCGGACGCAGGGCCGGATCACCGGATTCGAACAGGCCGATCAGTTTGTCCGTGGCCCTGGGATCCCCGATGCGGCCAAGGGCATCTATGGTATGGTAGAGGACAATGCGGTCTTCGTGATCATCCACCTCCAGCAGCGCGTTCAGGGCCTCTTCACCGCCTATCTGGCCGAGACTCTTGATGGCCGCGTAGTTGAGCCAGGGGCCCTTGTGCACGCATTCCACGAGATGCGGTGTCGCACGGGAAGCGCCGAGATTGCCCAGAGCCTCGGCCGCGGCCATGGCCACGTTGTTGTCGGGATCGAACAGGGCTCGTATCAGGGGCGTTTCGGCCGCAACAAGACGCATTCCGGCCAGGGCGTCCACAGCAAATTTGCGCACGTCTCTGTCGGGATCGGCCACTTTTTCGACAACAGGCACAAGGGCTTTGTCGCCCATCCTCACAAGGATGTCGAAGGCCAGATTTCTGAGGGCCGAATTCTCCGACCCGAACAGGCCGGCAACGCCTTCGGCAGCCCGGGGGTCATCCATGTCCACGAGGGATTGTGCCGCCTGGTAGGCCACTTCGGACCGCTGGTCACCGAGGAGGCGCAACAGCTCCCGGACGGCCTCGTTTCCGGGCTGATGGCGCAGGGCTGCCGCTGCCCGGGCACGTTCTCGTGATGAGGGGGACCGGAGCTGTTCCCTGACTGTGGCGGAAAGACTAGGCATGGTGTATTCTCTTGACGGCGTTGACGATTTTTTGGGCGATATGTTTGCTGGGTGCCACGACACGGGCCGCTCCCCTGTCGATGACCTCCTTGGGCATGCCGAAGATGACCGCTGATTCCTTTGATTCGGCAATGGTCGCACCTCCCAGGTGGAAGAGACGTTCCATGGCATCGGCCCCGTCGTTGCCCATGCCCGTGAGGATCACGCCGACCACCCGGTTGCCGAATACATCCACGGCCGAGTTCATGGTCACGTTCACGGACGGGACAAAGATGTCATGGGGTGATGGTTTGGCCAGTCCGAGAAAAGGCTTGTCTGCTTCGCCGGCCACGAACAAATTCAGGCCGCCGGGGGCCACATGGACCGTGTTGACCTGCAAGGGCTCCGCACCCTGAACGACTCTGACGCCCAGGCGACAATGGCTGTCCAGACGAGCCGCAAATCCCGGTACGAATTTTTCTGGCATGTGCTGGATCAGGATCACGGGAACACCGATATCGTCCGGAAGTAGGGGGAGAATTTCCATGACGGTCCGCGGTCCTCCCGTGGAGACACCGATGACAACGACACCTCCGGGAATCCGCGCCGGTTGGGTTACGGATTTGTCTTTGCGGACCACCTCGGGAATCACGGGCAGCCGTGTCACGGCGGCAATGTTGGCCCGGGCCGCCTTCTTGATCCTGTCGATGATTGCGTCGGCCCGGCCCGCGATGTCCCTGGAGATCTCGCCCGAAGGTTTCTCGACAAAGTCCACGGCCCCGAGTTCCAGGGCCTCGAAGGTCTCCACCGAATCCCTGCCCGTGTGGGCGCTGATGACCACGCAGGGACGGGGCGTCTCGATCATGATGTGCTGCAGGCAGGCCAGACCGTCCATGACCGGCAGGTTCAGGTCGATGGTCACCACGTCGGGTTCGAGAAGCTTTGCCTGCTCCAGCCCCTCCATGCCGTCCCGCGCCGTCCCGATGACCCGGAGTGCGGGATCGGAACCGATGATCCGTTTGAGCTCACGCCGCATAAGGGCCGAGTCGTCAATGACAAGGACGGTGATTTTTCTGTTCATGCAGTACGTTGT
>CAYWJL010000224.1:0-2386 GCA_964458145.1 uncultured Desulfovibrionales bacterium
TTGGATGCCCCGATATCTTTCAGCTTTTTACCTTCTTTCAGATTTTTTTCAAGTTTTTCCAAACTGACCCCCCTGGTTTCCGGGGTGTAGAATCCGATGAGGCCGAGTCCCAGCAGGCAGAAGAAGGCAAACAGGAAGAACAGGACCGATCCTCCCCAGGTATCCATGATGCTCAGGGAAAAGCGTACGACAAAATAATTGCCGATCCAGTTGGCCATGGTGGTGACGGTCACCCCGAAATCACGGGCTTCCAGGGGGAAGATCTCGGCGCAGATGACCCAGATCAAGGGGCCCAGAGAGAATCCAAAGGCCAGCAGGTAAACCAGACAGGAGCCGAGAATGACGGTCTGTCCCAGGTGGTGGACCGGCATGCCTTGTTCGATGCGCATGAACTCCATGCCCAGAAGCAGCAATGTGGTTATCATCAGGGTCAATCCGAGATACATGATGGGTTTGCGGCCCCACTTGTCGCAGAAAAAAATGGCAATGAGGGTGGTCAGCATGTTTACCAGGCCGCAGATGACAGAGGCCACACCGGGATCGGCAAAACCGGCTTTTTTGAAGATGACCGTTGAATAGTAGATGACGCAGTTTATGCCGGAAAGCTGTTGCAGCATCTGGAGCAGAATGCCCAGCACGATGATCCTGACGAAATAGGATTGTCCCAGCATGCTCATGGCGCTGAGCGCGGGTGTACCTGCATCATGTTGCAGGCTTTCCCGGATGTCGTCGAGCTCCTCCAGAGCGGCTGACTTGGTTTCACGGGTTTGCATGAGTACATCGTGTGCCTGGGTTTCTCTGCCTTTGAGCATCAACCAGCGGGGAGTCTTGGGGATACTGATGATACCCATGAACATCACGGCTGCCGGAATGGCGATGATCCCCAGCATCACTCGCCAGGGAGCAACATCGAGCTGCATTCTGCCAATAAGTGTGTTGCTTACATAAATGGCAAAAATGCCTATGGTGATGCTGAACTGATACAGGGAAACGTATCCGCCACGGAGTCTGGCTGGTGCGATTTCGGAAAGATACAGGGGAACAACGAACGAGGCACTGCCCACTGCAAGCCCCAGACATACGCGCGTCATGTAGAGAACGATCCATGAGTCGGTCACGGAGCCCCACAGGGTGAATACGAAAAAGAACAATGCCGCCAGAAGCAGGGTGTTTTTACGCCCGATGGTCTTGGAAATGAACCCGCTGCAAAACGCCCCGATGATGGCCCCCACCAGGATGATGCTGGCAAAGGATTCTCCCTGAGCCGTGTTCCAGCCAAAGGTCTTTTGGATGAATTCGAGGGAACCGTTGATAAACCCCTGATCCAGCCCGAACAGCAGGCCCCCCAGCGAAGCTATCACACAGACCCGGAACACTGTCGACGAGGCCTTCTCGTTGATTTGCATGATTATTCCTCCATGATGTTTGCGTGATAGTTTATTCGATTCTCACTCGATTGTGATGTCGTAAAGCCTGGTCGGACATGGTGCTCAAACGCACTCTTGCGGAGCATAGCCTTTATGCAGGGCACAAGCGTGTACTCGGATTGTTTGATCAATGCCAGCAATAGGAAGCCAGGCGCATATGGATGAAATACCGCCCTTTTGCCCGTGGATCGAAAGGATGCTCGCTGCTTCCGATGGGATACCGGATCATCTCGACTTCACGAAGGGGCGGTATGGGCTTGGTTTTGTCTGTCATGCGGGCTGTCAGGCAGGTTTGTGCGCGTTCCCTGTCTTCTTCCAGCAATCGAATGAGTCGTCGGGTTATTCGAGAGGCGTCGTCTGTCATCAGCGTTCCGAGTTGTTGGGGGTGAGGATCTCATGAGACATTATCCGAGAAGTCCTGGGAGGTGTCTCGGTCTGAATATTTGTTGGATTGTAATTATTGCGTTTTTTTGATAGCGGTTGTCATGTTCTTGTCGGGATACAGCCTTGTTATGCACGTGCCGAGTGTATCGCAGCAGTCAAAATTGGGGATAATATATGAAAAGAATAATTTTGTTGGCGGTACTGGTTACTATACTATCATTGTTTTGTCTATCCTGTAAAATTTCAAGTGTAGATTCAAATCTCGATGCTGTTTTGATAACTGATATTCATTTCAATCCATTTACCAATGCCACTATTGCCAGAATGCTCGATCGGGAGGATTGGAAAAATTGGGACAGTATTTTTCAGCAAACCATCTTCCGGGGCCGATGTTCAGGAAGCTGTCTGGGAACAGGAATACGATTTCAAAGACAGTTACGGGCTTTCTCCAACTCCGGAAAATCTGGAAACCATTGCTCGTGATTTTCAATACAATGCAACGCTGAACTCCGCCGCCGGGGCCCTCTCATCGGCCGCCCTCATCATTACCCTCGGACTGATGTATGTCTACATAC
>CAYWJL010000224.1:2396-4385 GCA_964458145.1 uncultured Desulfovibrionales bacterium
GAAGCGGTCTGGGAACAGGAATACGATTTCAAAGACAGTTACGGGCTTTCTCCAACTCTTGAAGGTATATGTTGACTTATTGTATTTAAAGATCGAAATACGCCAGCAATAGTGATAGGGTATGGAATTTTAACTAAACAATTTTATAACTTTCTATTATGGAGACCAAAATGAAAACAAAGCATGTTATTATGTTAACTATTGCAATTTTGCTTTCTCTCTCATTATCTATCGGTCAGGCTACTGCATGCACCATCATGGCTGTTGGTCAAAAGGCATCTGCAGATGGTTCCGTAATGGTAAGCCATACCAATGACGGTCTTTCAGATCCAAGGGCGATCTATATTCCTGCGATGGATCATCCCAAGGGGTCAAAACGGCCTGTTTTCTATACCCATAACGCACTTGGATATAATCCGGCATATGGAGCCAGTGAAACAGTCAGGCTGAATACAAAAGCATTCGGACCCGGTTATGATTCCCCTGGTGTACCTCAAAGTGTTCCTATCGGATTTATCCCGCAAGTAGAACATACATACGCCTATATTGATTCAGCTTATGCAGTCATCAACGAACATCAGCTCATTATGGGGGAATGTACTGACAAGGCAAAGGTTCATCCTGAGCCCGAATCGGGCAAACGGCTTTTCTATTCCACAGAACTGGGCCGGGTGGCGATGGAACGATGCAGGACGGCCAGGGAAGCCGTAAAGCTTATGGGTTCGTTGATAGATACCTATGGGTATTACGGGACAGGGGAAACCCTTGCTGTAGGAGATCCGGAGGAAGTCTGGATTATGGAGATGTGCGGGTATGACATGAACGGAACCGACGGGGTCTGGGTGGCCAAGCGACTTGCAGATGATGCATTTTTTATCGCGGCAAACCAGTTTCGTATCCGAGACATTGTCAAGGACGATCCCGATACCATGCTTCACTCCAAAAATATTTTCGATGCCGCAGAGAAAAAGGGCTGGTGGAAACCCTCGGACGGTCCTCTTTATTTTGCCAAGGTGTATGGTGGCGGCGAATTCCATCATCCCTATTATTCAAAACGCCGGGTATGGAGGGGACTGAGTCTTGCTGCTCCCAGCAGAAACCTTTCACCCTGGGTGAAAAGTGCCTTTTCACGCGAATACCCCTTTTCTCTCAAACCTGATCATACAATGAGTGTAAAAGACATTCTTCGTATCTGCCGGGATAACTATGAAGGTACTGAATTTGATCTGACCAAAGGACTTGCAGCCGGACCGTTCGGCAACCCCACCCGTTTTGAAGGCAATGCCGAAGCTGTTGCTGACAAGGAAGGAAATCTTACTCCTGTAGAGGGATATTTCGAGCGGCCTATCAATATTTATCGTTGTCTGTACTACCATGTAAGCCAGGCACGAAAAGACATGCCCGCCGGTGTCGGAGGTGTTGCCTGGTTTGCGCCCGACCGCTCTGCAACTTCGATTACCATTCCCCTTTACTGTGGATCGGATATGGTTCCTCCTGCCATCAGCAAGGGCGATGTTCTGAAATTCGACCGCAGTACCCTGTGGACAACCAATAATTATGTAGCCAATCTTTTGATGCTTAAGTACAATTATATGTACAAGGATCTTTGCGCCGTAAGGGATAATATTGAGGCAGAAATGGATGAGGCATGTGCTGAGACTGAAAAAAAGGCGCAGGATCTTTATGCAAGAGGAAAGAAAAAAGAAGCGGCAAAACTTTTAAATACATTTTCAGAAGAGCAAAGCGAGATAGTTCGCAAAGCATGGTGGAAGCTTGCGGAACAGCTGTTTCTCAAATATGAAGATGGTTATGTAAACACTGATGAAAAACTTGCCCAGCCTGTTTTTTATCCTTCATGGTGGCTTAAGAAGATCGGTTTTGAAAAAAATGATACCACGTATAAAAAACAGCGATAAACAAATACAATATTGTTGTAAGGCTAACGGCGGCAAGTAATACTTCCAATATTGACAGTAAAGAGCCTGGCAT
>CAYWJL010000225.1:0-4385 GCA_964458145.1 uncultured Desulfovibrionales bacterium
TGCTTATCTCCGTTATCTTATAGGTTATGTCCTTTATCCTTGCTTCATCTGTGAGACGGATGGTGCGGTGGTACGTATAAATTGGGGAGCAGCATGGAATCAATGGTCAGGAGTATGATCCAGATGGCCATTTTGGCGGGTTTTCTGCCGTTCCATCCTATGGCCAGGCGCTGGTGGAAGAGATAGGCGAAGACCAGCCAGATGATCAGGGAGACGACCTCTTTGGGGTCCCAGCTGAACATGCGTTTCCAGGTGAAGGCCGCCCAGATGAAACCGCTCAAAATTCCCACGGTGTACAGGGGGAAGCCGGTCATGACGCTGACATGGTTGACCCGGTCGCAGGTGTTCAGCGACGGGAGATCCTTGGAGAGCCCCTTGATACGGGCCTTGGTCTTGATCTTTTTTTCCAGGTACAGGTAGGTCAGGCCGGAACCGAAGGCCATGGCCAGAAGGGCGATGCTCAGAAACAGGGCGCCGATGTGCAGGCCGAACCACAGCCCCCCGAAGGTTTGGGGAATGGGCTGGGTGGACGACGAAATGGCCAGGGATGAGGTGAACACGATAAGGGCCAGGGGCGAGGCGATGAGTGCCAGAAAATCCGTGCGCAACCGCCACCAGAATCCGAAAAAGATGACCAGAAAACTCCACGAGAGCAGGCTGAAATAAAACGGCCCCTGGTCGGCACCGAGTCCTCCGGAACCCATCCATGTGAGCAGCAGATCGATGGAGTGAAGACCGAAACCTGCCACCGTGATCCAGATGGATACCTTCTTGAGAAGATCCCGGTGGGTCACCTGGCCGGCAAGGAACAGGATCGTCCCGCCAAAATACAGAAAGGCGATAAGGAACTCAAAGAGACGGAAAGAGGTCATGGGTCAGGGCTCCGATGGAAGGGTGGAGTTCTTTGGGCAGAAGCGTCGCAAGGATTGTTGTAATTGCGGCGGTGTCCCGGTCGCGGATGGCCGCAAGCAGGGATGAATCGACAAGGGATCTGAAACACTCGGCATTCATGTCGCAGCATTGCCCCAGAGGAAGCAGGGCCTGTCTGATTCTGCCCAGAAGCTCGAGCAGGGTCTCATATTCTTCTCCGAACCGACAATCAAGCTCTTGTCTGAGGGTTTTGCACAGGGCGGGAGATTTTCCGGACGTGGACATGGTTACGAGCAGATCTCCCCGGTCGATGATGGAAGGAAGGACCACGTCACCGGCATCGGGATCATCGGTTATGTTGCAAAGAATGTTGCGACTCGTGCAGAGCTCGGCGATTTCGGCATTGAGAGTCCGGTTGCTGGTGCAGGCAAAGACCAGATGCATGGACTCGAGATCGTTGGTGGAAAATCTGCGGTTTTCCAGGACAAGATTCGGAGAATTTTTGGCCGTTTGCATCAGCTCCCGGCTGAAGGGCGCTGTATCCAGAACGAGGAGGTGCCCGGGTTGTGCCTTCAGAAGGGTGCGTATCTTGCGGATGCCGACCCGACCTGAACCAACGACCAGGCATTTTTTGGCATGAAGATCGAGAAGAAGAGGGTAGTAGCGCATGGCAAGGTGTGTTAGCAAAGAGAGGAAAGGAAGTAAATTTATGGAATGTATGAAATTTTGAAATTTGAGAAATTTGAGAGATTTAAGAGATTTAAGAGATTTTAGAAATTTAAAAGAGTTGGAAAGATGCAGTCCAGTGTATGTTGCCAAAATTTTCGTAGGGGCGGACCTGTGTGTCCGCCCTTTTCGGTTGTTTCGACCATTGAAGGCATAGGACGTCAGGTTTGGGCGGACACACAGGTCCGCCCCTACGGAATATTCCCGGTCAGAGGGGATGATTTCAGATTTTCGATGTGAAATGTATATAAACAGGAAAACATTCTTGACAATATTGTTAAAAGGTGGTCGGAGACCCCTTTTTGATTTGCAAATTTGTTGATTGTAATGCCCAGAAAATCTAGTTTTGTTTTTTAATAGCCTGTTTTTTATCGATTTATCCAATTTGGTCTGTAAGTTGTTAGAACCATCCTGACGTTTGATGACAATTTCTGTGTCCCGCCGGCGCGGGCGCGTTCACCCCCACTATGTTCAAGGAGAGATCCCATGAGTGGCAATCAGTCAAGACAAGACGCCATCAAAGCCGTGACCAACTATGCGCCCACTACCGCGCCCCTCAACTATGCGGAAAAAAGCGCAGGCGAAATTTTCGGCTCCAATGTATTCAGTCTCAAGGTCATGGAGGAACGCCTCCCCAAAAAGGTCTTCAAGTCCATTAAAAAAACCATCGAGACCAGCGGCAAACTCGATCCGTCCATTGCCGATGCCGTTGCCTCGGCCATGAAGGACTGGGCCGTTTCCAAGGGCGCGACTCATTACACCCATGTCTTCTATCCCCTGACAGGCCTGACCGCTGAAAAGCATGACGGCTTTCTGGCCCCTGACGGCGAGGGTGGAGCCATGGCCGAATTCAGCGGCAAGTTTCTCATTCAGGGCGAGCCCGACGCGTCCAGCTTTCCTTCGGGTGGGCTTCGGGCGACCTTCGAGGCCAGAGGCTACACGGCCTGGGATGTGACCAATCCTGCCTATATCCTGGAAAATCCCAATGGGACATTTTTGTGCATCCCCACCGCCTTTGTCTCCTGGACCGGTGAGGCCCTGGACAAGAAGACCCCGCTTCTTCGTTCCAACCAGGCCCTGAATACCCAGGTCAAGAGAGTTCTCGCTCTTTTCGGTCACGACAATGGCGAGCAGGTACAGTCCTTTGCCGGGCCCGAGCAGGAATACTTCCTGGTGGACCGCAATTTCTACTTCGAGCGTCCTGACCTGCAGCTGACCGGCAGGACCCTGTTCGGGGCCAAGCCCGCCAAAGGGCAGGAACTCGACGACCACTATTTCGGTGCCATTCCCGAGCGGGTTCTCTCCTTCATGATGAGTGTCGAGCACGAGTTGTACAAGCTGGGCGTGCCCGTGAAGACCCGTCACAACGAGGTCGCACCCGGTCAGTTCGAGATCGCCCCCATCTACGAGCAGGCCAATCTGGCCAACGATCACAACCAGACCGTCATGACCACCCTCAAGGGTGTGGCCAAGAAGCACGGCATGGCCTGCATGCTCCATGAGAAACCCTTTGCCGGTATCAATGGTGCGGGCAAGCATCTCAACTATTCCATCGGGACCAAGTCCCTGGGCAGCTTGTTCGATCCCGGCGACACCCCCCATGAGAATCTGCAGTTTCTGCTTTTCTGCGCCGCTGTGATCCGCGGAGTGCATCTGCACGGCGATCTTCTGCGGGCGGTCGTTGCAACTGCCGGTAATGATCATCGTCTCGGGGCCAACGAGGCACCGCCTGCCATCATGTCCATCTATCTGGGCGAGCAGCTGAGCGATATTTTCGACCAGATCAAAAGCGGCACCTGTAACGGCAGCAAGACCAAGGGCGACCTGCGTGTGGGTGTGGACACCCTGCCTCCCTAGCCTTCACCGGACACCGCTTCGAATTCCGGGCCGTGGGTTCCAATCTGTCCATTGCCGGTCCTCTGGTCTCCATCAATGCGTTGCTGACAGAGTCCCTGGATTTCATCGCCTCCAAACTCGAAGCCATGGATCTGGGAACCCCCGAGGCCTTCAAGGACGCGGTTCTCGGGATCATCAAGGATATTATCACCGAACACGGAAATATCATCTTCAACGGCAACGGCTATTCCGACGAATGGCAGGAAGAAGCGGCAAAGCGTGGTCTTCCCAACTTGAAGACCGCTGTCGATGCCTTGCCGGTTCTGGGCTCGGCACCGGTGGTGGAAATGTTCACCAAGTACGGCGTGTTCACCGAGCGCGAATTGACCAGTCGTCAGGAGGTCTATCTCGAGCAGTACGGGCAGCATCTGGTCACCGAAGGACTCCTGACCGTGAAGATGGCCAAAACCATGATTCTCCCGGCAGCCGTGCGGTACATGCGCGAATTGGCCGACACCTGCGCGAGCCTCAAGTCCGTTGGCCAGGATTACGAAATGGAGATCCTCGAGGATGTCACCGAAAAGATGCGCAGCCTGAAAAAAGCCATCGGCAAGCTCGAAACCCTTCTTGAAACAGAGATTGAAGAACCCCTGGAAAAGGCTAAATATATGTGCGACAAGGTCATTCCGGCCATGCTCGAGGTTCGCGAAAGTGCCGATTCTCTCGAAGATATCGTTGCCGATGACCTGTGGCCGTTGCCGACGTATCAGGAGATGTTGTTTATCAAGTAAGTTTGAAGGGTTAAGGTTTAAGGTTGAAGGGTTAAGTAACTCGATACCTCCATAGAAAAGGGACCTGTCATGGTGGCAGGTCCCTTTTTTTGTTTTATGAAAATCGGGGTTCATCCGGCAACAGCGTACTTGCAGGTCATCAGTTGTCAGTCCCTTTTGGGA
>CAYWJL010000226.1:0-4328 GCA_964458145.1 uncultured Desulfovibrionales bacterium
TTTGTTCCGCCCACTGAAGGGGGCAAATTCGCCGAAGTCATGTGCGACGCCACCATTGCCTGGCCCATCCTCATCAAGGGATTGCAGGATAGACTCGCAAAAAAATAACAAAAAAAGCAAAGGCATTATCGCGCAGAGGCGCTGAGACGCAGAGAAAAACCATGACCATCCTACCAAACCTGACCATCGAAAAAATCCTCTGGCGAGGCCGGGGGCTGGCTCGGCTGGATTCGGGCAAGGCGGTCATTGTGGAACCCGGGGTGCTGCCCGGTGAAATCGTGGATGCCGAAGTTATCCGGGAAAAAAAGGATTTCATTGCGGCACGGCCTCAGCGTATCACCACCCCCTCTCCCCTGCGTCGTCCTCACCCCTGTCCCCATGCCGGGCATTGCGGCGGCTGCATGATGGGCATTCTTCCCATGTCCAAGGCCCTGGATCTCAAAAAAAATATCCTCCAGGATACCCTGACCCGAAGCCTGCGCCGTCACACGGACACGGATCTTCTTCCCCCCATTGTGACCATGGCCTCCCCCCGGGGATGGCGGTACCGGTATCGGGGCCAGATTCATGTCCGCAACCACCAGCCTCATTTCCAGCAGGTTCAGAGCAACGATCTGGTTCGTCTCGAAGACTGCCTGCTTCTCGTCCGACCTCTGGCCCAGGCTCTCGAACGACTCAGCGCTTCCCTTCCCGACGGCAGGTTCACCATTGCCGCGAGCCCGGGAGATATGAGCGTCTGCACTGAAAAGGACAAGGCAACCCTGACCCTTCCCTTTCCGACCCAAGGGTTCGATCTCCTCCTGCCCGGCGGGAATTTCTTCCAGGCCAATTGGGAACTCAACCAATCATTGATCAACCTGGTGACCGGGGCCGTTTCCGGGCACCAACGGGTTGCGGATCTCTATGCGGGCGCAGGCAACTTTTCCCTGCCCATGGCACACTCGGGAACCCGGGTTCTGGCCGTGGAATCGGTTCCTGCGGCTGCACGTGCCGGATCGCAGAACGCCAAACGCCTCGGGCTCACCGACCTGACGTTCAGGACAGGAGATCTGTCCAGGGAGAAAACCTGGAAGTCCATCCGTGCCTTCTCCCCTACCGCCATGGTCCTCGATCCCCCCAGGACAGGAGCCAAAGGAATCGCCGACCGACTCCTGGCCGTGGACTCCCTCTCGACCATGGTCTGGGTCTCCTGCGACGTGGTCAATACCTGCCGGGATCTCGCCCCCATGTTCGATGCAGGGTGGACCATCCAGCAAACCTTCCTCGTGGACATGTTTCCCCAGACATGGCACATGGAAACGGTTTTCATCCTCAAAAAATCATGACTCCCCCCAGCCTGACCAAAGGATTTCGACGTTCGCACATACGTCACATGCTGGACAAACGCCCGAGAATCTAGCATTGCCCCTTTCCATGTTTGGGGCGATATACGTCATACATTTTTCCATCACACTCGGCACAGGGTTCGACCATGATTGAAGACGGCCTGCAGCGACACTGGCTCAAGAGTTACGACCGGGAAGTCTCTCCGCGACTCACCTACGAGAACATCCCCATCCACGAATATCTCAAGCGAAGTGCCAAAAAATATCCCAAGCGCAAGGCGATCATCTTCAACAATTGGAGTATCACCTATTCGGGGTTGCTCAAGGCCTGTGAAAAGATAGCCGCCAATCTCCGCGAACACGGTGTCAGGGCCGGAGACCGGGTGGCCATCATGCTCCCCAACACCCCCCAGGCCATCATGACCTATTACGGTGTCCTCAAGGCCGGTTGCATCGCCGTGATGACCAACCCCCTGTACATGGAAAAGGAACTGGTCCATCACTTTTCCGATTCCGGGGCCAAGGTACTCATCACCCTGGATCTTCTGTGGCCCAAGCTGAAGTCCCTGGAAAAAAAACTCGAACTGTCCAAGATTTTTGTCACGCGGATCTCCGACTGTCTTCGGTTTCCCCTGAATGTTCTCTACAACTTCAAGGCCAAAAAGGACAATGCCCCGTCCATCCCCTATGACATGCGGACTGTTTTTCCCTGGAAGCATCTGCTCAAGAAAGGGGCAAAGTTCAATCCTCGCTCCTTCAGGCCGGAAAAAGATCTCGCCCTGCTCCAATACACGGGAGGAACCACCGGGGTTTCCAAGGGGGTCATGATCACCCATCAGAACCTGGCCACCAATGTCCAGCAATACATTGCCATTTTACACAAGCTGGGCCAGGATCATGAGGTTCTTCTGGGTGTCCTCCCCTATTTTCATATCTTCGGCCTGAACGTGTGCGTGAATTTCGCCGTGGCCCTGGGTGCGACCATGGTTCCCTTTCCCCGGTTCGTACCCAGAGATATCCTCAAAGCCATCAAGAAAATCCATCCGACCATCTTTCCCAGTGCGCCTTCGGTTTTCATGGCCCTGTTGCAGCAGAAGGACGTCGACAAATTCGATCTCTCCAGCATCAGGTTCTGCCTTTCCGGTTCGGCCCCCATTCCCGCGGAGGTCATCCGGCAATTCAAGGAACTTGCAGGTGCTGAGATCATCGAAGGATACGGACTCACCGAGGCATCGCCGGTCACCCACCTCAACCCGCTCATCGGCACGCACAAGATCGGCTCCATCGGTCTGCCCATCTCGGATACGGATGCATGCATCGTGGATATGGAAGTCGGTTCGGTGACCCTCCAGCCGGGCCAGATCGGCGAACTTGTCATCCGTGGTCCCCAGGTCATGAAGGGGTATTGGAAACGCCCCGATGAAACCGCCTCCACCCTGCGCAACAACTGGTTGTACACCGGGGACATCGCCTACATGGATGAAGACGGCTACTTTTTCATCGTGGATCGCAAGAAGGACCTGATCATCTCCGGTGGCTACAATATCTATCCCCGGGAGATCGACGAAGTTCTGCACGAACATCCCAAGATCATGGAAGCCGTTGCCGTGGGGATCCCCCACCTCACCCGCGGAGAAATCATCAAGGCGTATGTGGTCGTTCAACCCGGTGAAACCCTCACCCGGGCCGAGGTCATCTCCTTTTGCCGCGAAAAACTGGCCAATTACAAGCTCCCCAAAAAAATCGAATTCCGTGAAGAACTTCCCAAGACCCTGGTGGGCAAGGTGCTTCGAAGAGCTCTGCGTGAAGAAGAGGCTGCCAAACTCGAAGCTGCCAAGAAAAAACGGCAGGACAAGCAAAAAGCCCCCGAAGCATGATCCCATGTCTCAGGGGCCTTTCACACACCACAGCATCCTTCCGAGGACCATGTATTTTCGACGTTGTCTCTTTGTCATTCTTTTCGTTTTCCTGGTGGTCACGACAGCTCAGGCACAAACCATACAGTCCGTGGAGGTTCGCATGTTCCAGGACAAGGATCTGGTCGCATTGAGCCTGGGTGGCCAGCAGATTCCCGAACTCAACAGCATCGAGGGCGACAAGCCAAGGCTGTATGTGGACCTGCACAGCGACCACAAGCCGGATATTCCCGCGGAAATCCCGGGAACCGGACGGTTCATCAAACAAGTTCGAACGGCGTTTCACCCGGCTCGCACAACATTCCGGGTTGTCATCGATCTCGTTGGGGCCCGCAATTTCGCCATCGACCAGGCCTACTATCTGTCCGAGGATCAATTTGTCGTGACCATATCCGAACGTTGACCCCTGCTCTCCTGATCCCTCCCATGGGAGCCATTCCTTCCCTTTCGCCCCTGTAAAAATCCATGTTTCTGAGCCTGTTCATCAAACTCTTCTTTTTGCTGACCCCGTTTTTCGTCCTGACCATGTTTCTCTCACTGACCAGGGACCTGGACCGGCACGAAAAACGGCGCATGGCCGTTCGGGTCACATGCGCCGTTTTATGCACAACATTTGTGATCTATTTTCTGGGCAATGCCATTTTTGACATTTTCGGCATCACCCTGGATGCCTTCCGCATCGGTGCCGGGTCTTTGCTTTTCCTTTCGGCCGTGGAGCTGGTACGCGGCAAGGCAGGAAAGAAACCCGAACACGCCGGCTCGGACGGCGACATGAGCGTCGTACCCCTGGCCATCCCCATCACCGTCGGACCGGCAACAGTGGGTGCCCTGCTGGTCATGGGGGCCGGGCAGCGTCAGCTCATGGATACCCTGATAGGATCGGCATCTCTGGCCGCTGCGGTCCTGGCCGTGGGGATTCTGCTCTTCATGGCCACCCATATCGAACGACTCATCGGCAAAACCGGGCTGATCATCCTGAGTAAACTCACCGGCCTCATCCTCTCGGCCCTGGCCGCGCAGATCGTGTTCACGGGCGTCAAAAATTTTCTTATGTAAAAAGGCGGACCTGAGACCTGAGGTCCGAGGT
>CAYWJL010000227.1:0-4291 GCA_964458145.1 uncultured Desulfovibrionales bacterium
GGCCAGCCAGCTCCCCGTGGTCCAGCGTTTCAAGAAGCGGATTTTCGGTTCCTGCACACTGGAGACACCGGAACCTGTCACCTGTGAGTCAGCGAAAGATTGATATCCGAGATTCATTTGTTCCCGTAGGGGCGGACCTGTGTGTCCGCCCTTGTTTGCTGCAAGGGTATCGGATTTGGGCGGACACACAGGTCCACCCCTACGAATGTATAACAAACAACGGGCGATTCGTTTATCGCCCCAACGGGTTGAATGCCACTCGGGTATCCCCAACATTGCAGGCAAGGAGGACTCTTCATGCAATCATCCATCAAGGAACGTGCGACGTTCCTCACCAACAAGGCCGCGGAGGTCCGGTGCAACATCCTGGACATGATCCACACGGCCAATTCCGGGCATCCGGGCGGGTCCCTTTCATCCGCCGACATCATGACCGCCCTGCATTTCGATCTGGCACATACCCGGCCTGAAGAACCCCGCTGGGCCGATCGGGACCGCATCGTTCTGTCCAAGGGGCATGCCTGCCCGGTCATCTATGCCTGTCTGGCCATGCGCGGGTATTTTCCCATGGAAGAGCTCAAACATCTGCGCCGGTTCGAGTCGTTGCTCCAGGGGCATCCCATCCACAAGATTCCGGGGATCGAGCAGACAACGGGCTCCCTGGGTCACGGTCTCTCCGTAGGCTTGGGCATGGCCCTGGAAGGCAAGATGACCGGTAAGGACTTCACCACCTACGTCATTCTCGGCGACGGTGAGATCAACGAAGGTCAGGTCTGGGAAGCGGCCATGGCCGGGAACAAGTTTTCCTGCGACAACCTGATTGCCATCGTTGACCGGAACGGTCTGCAGATGGACGGGACCTGCGACGAGGTCATGCCCATGGGAGACATCGGGGCCAAGTTTCGCAGTTTCGGATGGAAGGTCCTGGAGATGGACGGACACAACATGGAAGACCTCCTGATCACACTGGAACAGGCCCGACTGATCAAGGGCAGCCCCGTGGCGATCATCGCCCACACGGTCAAGGGCAAGGGAGTCAGCTACATGGAGAATGTCTGCGGATGGCACGGCAAGTGCCCCAACGATGACGAGTACACCTGTGCTCTGGAAGAAATCAGGGGGGAGGGATGATGCAACGCGAAAAAGCAGGGAAACCGACCCGCAAGGCCTTTTCCGAGAGTCTGGTGGCATTCGGACGTGAAAACAAGGATTTTGCCGTATTCGAGGCCGATATCGGCGGATCCACCTATACCAATCTGTTCGCCAAGGCCTATCCCGAGCGGTATTTCCAGATGGGCATCGCCGAAGGGAATATGGTCACGGCCGCATCGGGCATGGCCGCCGACGGCAGGAGCGTGGTCTGTTCCAGCTACGGGGTCTTTCTGACCATGCGCGCTTTGGAATCGGTACGCACCTTTGTGTGCTATCCCAATCTGAACGTGAAGTTCCTCTCCTCCCACGGCGGGCTCACCGCGGCCATCGACGGAGTGACCCACCAGGCCACCGAGGATATCGGGAACATGACCACCCTTCCCAACATGAAGGTCCTGGTGCCTGCGGACACGGTCTCGGCAGCGGCCATGCCCGTGCTGGCCCTGAACACGCCCGGGCCGGTCTTTGTGCGGCTCATGCGTGATCCCCTGTTCGACATCTACGGGGAGGACGAGACCTTTGAGATGGGCGGGAGCACGTGCGTGCGTGCAGGGTCAGACGTGACCATCGTCTCCTACGGCGACATCCTCTTCCAGGCTCTGGAGGCCGCGGACAGGCTTGCCGAACAGGGGATTCAGGCCGAAGTGCTCGATTTCTATTCCGTGAAGCCCTGGGACGAAAAGGGACTCATGGCCTCCCTGGACAAGACCGGATGTCTGGTCGTGGCCGAAAACCATCAGAAGCGGAACGGACTCGGGTACGAACTGTCCAATTTTCTGCTGAGAAACCGGCCGGTTCCCTTTGACAACCTGGGGCTGGCCGACACTTTTGCCGAAAGCGGCAATTATTACAAATTGCTTGAAAAATACGGCATGTCCGCCGGTCACAT
This sequence comes from uncultured Desulfovibrionales bacterium, assembly GCA_964458145.1. GTDB lineage: Bacteria > Desulfobacterota > Desulfovibrionia > Desulfovibrionales > Desulfomicrobiaceae > Desulfoplanes. The sequence goes on from CAYWJL010000227.1 coordinate 2,042, forward strand.
CGCGGATGCCTGCAACGCGGTCATCGCCAAAAAAGGAGCCTAGCCATGCTCAAGATGTCCATCATCACCGGATTCCTCGGCCGGACCAAGGATCGTTTTCACGAGTACAACGAGCCCCTGAGCCTCGAGGAAAAATTCAAACTCATGACCGAGATCGAGGGCATGGACGGGGTTGAGATCGTCTATCCCTACGAAGTGAACGACGCCGACATGGTCAAGGGCCTTCTGGAGAAATACGGTCTGAATGTCGCGGCCGTGAACGTGAACATCAAGGGAGAGCCCGAGTTCAGAAACGGAAGCGTTACCGCGAGCGACCCGGCCATCCGCGCCAAAGCCGTGACCTTCATCAAGGAGGCCAAGGATTTTGCCGCGAATATCGGCGCGGACAAGGTGACCTGCTGTCCTCTGGGTGACGGGTATGAATTCGTCTTCCAGTATGATTACGCCCAGGCCTGGAAGAATCTGGTGGAATGTTTCCGGGAGGCCGGTTCCTATCGCAAGGAGATCCCCCTGTTCCTCGAATACAAGCCCAGTGAAACCAGGGGGCGGTGTTTTTTGAACGACGCCGCCAAGACCCTGTGCCTGCTGAATGAAATCGGCATCGAGGAGATGGGCGTGACCCTGGATTTCGGTCATTCCGTGTACGGTGACGAGAACCCGGCCGAGGCCGTGGCCCTGCTTGCGGAAAGCCGGTTCCCCTATTACATCCATATCAACGACAACGACGGGAAATGGGACTGGGATTTCTTCTGCGGAACCAAGCATTTTCTGGAGTACGTGGAATTCCTCTATTATCTCAAGCGGTACGGATATAACGATTATCTGACCTCGGACACCTCGCCCACCCGCTGGGACGTCAAGGGGACCTTTGAGGCCAACAGCCGTCTGACCAACAAGATCTGGGCGCTGCTGGAAACCGTGGAAGAGGAACTGGCCGGCAAGATCGGCCCGGAAAACTATCTGGAAACCTGGAAATTCATTGAAACCCATATCTTCCAATTGAAATAGCCATGACAAAGACAATCACATTCGCCAATCGCATCGAACAACTGGGCACGGAAACCGCCTTTGCCGTGGCCGCCAAGGCAGCGGCCCACGCGGCCAGGGGCGAGGAAGTCTTCCCTTTCCACCTGGGGGACATGAACCTGCCGACTCCGGAAAACGTCATGGAAGCGGCCACCAGGGCTATGCGCGAGGGTAAGACCGGGTACAACCCGAGTTTCGGTATCCCCCAGCTTCGGGAGGCCCTGGCTCAGGATATCAACAGAACCCACGGCACGACGTACGGCATGGAGAACGTGGCCATCCAGCCCGGGGGCAAGCCGGTCATCGGCAAGTTTCTCCTGGCCCTCATGAATCCCGGAGACGAGGTTTTGTACCCCAATCCCGGGTTTCCCATCTACGAATCCATGATCGAGTTCCACGGAGGGGTGGGCAAGCCGTACGGGTTCATCCCGGGTACGAAGAACTTTGCTCTGGATCTGGACGGGTTGGAAGCATCCATCACCGACAAGACCAAGCTGCTCATCGTCAATGACCTGCACAACCCAACGGGCGCGGAATGCGGCCCCGAGGAGCACAAACGTCTGGCCGAGCTGGCCGTGAAGCATGATCTCATGGTTCTCATTGATGAGGCCTATTTTGATGTGCGGTATGAAGGGGAGTCCACATCCCTGATCAGTCAGCCGGGTATGCTGGAGCGCAGCGTGATCCTGTACACCTTCTCCAAGCGGTTCGCCATGACCGGGTGGAGACTGGGCGCTGCCATCGGACCGAAGGAAATCATCGACATCATGGGCACCCTGAACGTGAACGATGAGTCCTGTTCCAACCATTTCATCCAGTACGGCGCTCTGGAAGGGTTGACCGGCGATCAGACCGGTGTGCGCAAGATCCTCGAGACCCTGAAGAAACGCCGCGACGTCTGCGTGGATCTCCTAAACGGCATCGAGGGCGTGACCTGCTACCGCCCCCAGGTGACCTTCTATCTCTTCCCCGACGTCACCGAGGCCATGGCCGCCAAGGGGTTTGGCGATGATTACCAGGCCTTTGCCGACGACATCCTGGAAAACACCGGCGTGTCCATGTGCACCCGCGCCCACTTCGGCCGCCCCCTGCCCGGGGAGACCAGAAAGTACGTGCGGTTTGCCTATTCCGGCATCGATATCGACCGGATCGAGAAGGGAATGGGGAGGCTCAAGGGGTATTTGGAGGGGTAGAGCGGAAGAAAAGAGAATTGCCTTGTAATAG
>CAYWJL010000228.1:0-4266 GCA_964458145.1 uncultured Desulfovibrionales bacterium
CAGGGCGCGGGCATTCTATGTGGAATAAGCGGCTGCCCAGTCGAAGGAGATCCCGGAGCAAGGCCGGGATGACGATCAAAGAAGACCCGCGTCTTTTGGGCTACTTCTGACTATGTATCAATTTTTTTTGAAATCGACACCATGAGGGTGTGAAGGATATGGCAGAAACAATTCTCGGTATCGATGCGGGCTCTTCCCGGATCAAGCTGGTTCGTATCGAACGGTCCATGCAGGGTGCCGTGATCAAGGGAACCGCGATTATTCCCAGAGATCTCGTGGCAGGACCTGAACCGGCGGGCAATACAGCGTCGGGAGAAAACGGTTCAGAGCCGCCGGGTGCCCATGATCTCCTGGCTCGGGCTGTGGCAAAGACCGTGGCCGACAATGGACTTGAAAGCGACAGGATCATTCTGGGGGTCTCGGCGCGTCAGGTTTTTGTACGTCATCTGACCTTTCCCTTTTCCAGCTCCTCCAAAATTTCCCAGGTTCTTGATTTCGAGCTGGAAGGCATGCTCCCTCTGCCCATTGGGGACCTGGTTTCCGTATTCACCAAACAGGGCAAGACCCCGACCGGGGAGCAGAGGGTTCTGACCGGTTCCATGGATCGGGAGGAACTTGCGGCCATGATTCAGGCCTTCCGGGGGGTGGGGCTCAATATCGAGGTGATCGATCTTTCCTGGCACGGCTTGCTCGCCCTGCTCGAGGAAGAATCCGGCCCGGTGCCCGATCCGCTGGTTGTGGTGGACGCCGGGTGGTCCGGGACCGAGGTGTTTCTGGTCAGCCGGGGCGCCATTGTGGAACACCGATTCATGGCCACGGGCATGGCAGCCTTCCTGCCAAGGGAGGAGACGGTTGAGGATACGGCTCGTGAGGGGACCGCAACGGGTATTCCTGTATCCGGATTCTCTGATGAAGAGAGTGCGACATGGGCCGGAAAGATCGGAGGCATGATCAACCAGGCCTTGATGAGATGGGCGAACATGTCCTCGCAAACCGGCGATGCCAAGCCCGAGCAGATCGTATTGTGCGGAGGGGGAAGCCTGGTCCAGGGGCTTGGACCGGCACTGGAACTCGCTCTGCATATTCCCGTGCAGACTATGGGGGACCTCAAAAAGGAATTTTTCGGAGGGGAACAGGACGCTGGTCCGCATGCTTCCCTCATGCACAATGCAGCCGGTCTTGCCCTGAGAGCCAGATCCCAGGACATGGGTTTCAACTTCCGCACCGGGGAGTTCGCTCCCCAGACAACTTTCAGGGACCGCCGCAAACGGATCGTGCACATGGCGGTGTGCGCGGCCCTGCTGCTTGGGGTCTACCTGGTCACGCTGGTGAGTGATGTGCGGCACAAGAACGAACAACTGGACATGTTCAACAGCCAGATACGCACGCAGGTCGAGGAGATTTTGCCCGATGTTCGCAAGGGCATGCGGCCCTCTCAGTATGTGAGCATTCTCAAGGACAGACTGGCTGTTTTTCAGGCGGGTGACATCGATGATGAAGGTCCCGCCGGTTCGGCCATCGAGATCCTGCAGGCCGTCAGTACCCTGGTGAACACCTCCTTCAAAGTTACGCTGGATATGCTCACCCTCGACGGCAACAAGGTCCGCATGTCGGGCTCGGCCGACGGATTCGCCACCGTGGAAAGCATGAAACAACGTCTGCAATCTTCTCCGCTTTTTACGGAAGTGGTCATCAAGGGAGCCAAAAGCGTGGCCAAAGATGGGACGGTGCAATTCACCCTTGAGTTGGATAGGGGGTAGGAGACAAGTGCGCAGGGCACAGTAGGCAGTGCGCAGGAAAGGAATGCAAGATATACGATATAGGATATAGGATACATTGATCCGGGATTTTTCTGCGTTTGACTGTACATTGGTGCCAACGAGATGGCAAATGGCTCCAGGATCCCGGCCTTCGGCGCGATGACGGTACGTGGCGAGAATTCAGCTCGAAAAGCGATAACAATTTTTCAGGACTCGACAATGCTCGAAAATTTGAATCCGAAAACTAGAAAACTGCTGCTGACCGTGGCACTCATTCTCGTGGGGGGCATGGCCGTGTATCAGTGGGGGATCGTGCCCCTGCAGGCCAAGAGGGCCCGGGCCGAGGTCAAGATCGAGCGGTCCAGGGAGTATCTCCAGGAGCTCATGGTTCTTGGAGAGCGGTACAACCGGCAGAATACGGCCCTGGAGCGCATGGGCAAGGCGGCACTCAAGCGTCCTGAAAAATTCACCCTGTTTTCGTTTGTGGAATCCCTGGCTGCCAAAGACGGGCTGCGCAAGCACATCGTGTTCATGCGACCGGCCCAGAAGACCCTTTCCGAGGAACGCACCGAAGAATTGGTGGAGATGCGGCTCACGGGCGTGGATCTGGAGATCCTTGTGCCCTATCTTTTTCACATCGAAACGGCGCCGGAACAGGTCCGGGTGAAACGATTGACCATCCGGTCCAAACAACGCAATCAGAATCTGCTGGACGTGGATCTGGTGCTGTCTGCCCTGTCATGAATCCACAAGGATAATTAAAGATGATGTACCCGGTTTGGAAGAAATTTTGGTTGGTTGCCCGTGACGGTCGTTCAATTGCGGGCTTTGGAGGCGGCCGATGATCTTTGGCTGGATGAAGCGAATATTCGGCTACATCTCGTTCGCCGTGCTCGTTGCACTCATCTGTCTATGGTTCGGTTTCCCGTACACAGCCTATGTCAATGCCCGGTTGGCAAAGATGGAGTCGCCGTCGATCCGGGTGAGGGTGGGGCAGGCCGAACCGCTGTTGCCTCTGGGGCTCGAGGTGCAGGACATCGATCTTGCGTGCCTGGGAGTTCCCGGTGTTCCCACTGTGGAACTCGAGGAACTCGGATGCCGGATCTCGCCGTTGTCGTTTGTACGCAAGGCCTGGGATGCATCCTGGCGAGGACGGTTTTTTGGGGGGAAGCTGGATGGCGAGGGACGTCTTGCGCCCATGAATCGCCCCGATACATTCGATGGCCGACTGTCTTTCGATCAAGTCGGTTTGAGCGGGTTGCTGGCTTGTATGAGAATCATGGAAAACGTTTCCGGGACGACATCCGGCGAGATTGTGTTCGACGGCCCCATGAGCCGGATCGCTCGGGGTACGGGCAACGCCACCGTTGAACTGGACCGTGTAGCGGTTACCGTGGATACGCCCATGTCCGGGAAGGTCATGATCGTCGAGGGAGAGGGCAATGTGGAGGCGCGTCTGGACAAAGGAAAGGTGGAGATCGCTTCATGCGCGTTTTCCTGCAAGGGCATGAAGGGCACGGTTTCGGGCTCCATCATGCTCCGCCATCCCCTGGCACGCAGCGGGCTGAAACTGCTTCTTACGATCACTCCCGATGATGCCGTGAAGGAACAATTTCCTGCAGCTTCTCTGGTCATGCGCTCGGGAACCACCTACAAGGTAAGTTTGAACGGATCGCTTGGCAAACCCATGGTCAAGTTGCTTGATTGATCTTTCGCGTTGTTCGGAGGCGAACTGTGCCATTCGGGCTTACCTCAGAAGGACCGCAGCTTTGAAAAAGGTATCCCACGCATCTCCTGAAGGACTGAACCCTTTTGCCGGGGGATGGTTTTTTACACGGGATTTCCTGTTTTACCTGGTGGCTGCTGCGGGCATGCTGGCCTGGATCCTGCCTGAACAGCGGGTTGCCATGGGATGGTCGGTCCTGCTGGGCAAGGCGGCCCTCGAGGAATGCGTGTTTCGGTACGGGCTTCAGGGATGGTTGGGGGGCTTTGCCTGGGGCAGGCAGAATGTGATTCCCGGAATAACCTGGGCCAACATTTTTACATCAGCGGTGTTCACGGGCGTCCATTTCATCCACCATCCGCCCCTGTGGGCCGCAGCCGTGTTTGTCCCCTCCCTGATTTTCGGCTGGGCCTGGGACCGATATAGGAATATTCTGGCCCCGGTAGTCATTCACTTTGTGTACAATTGGTGTTTGTTCAACGGGTGAGGGATTGAGGGGAAACCCCGGTAAGGCGGGCAGGTCCGTTGGATAGTGCCGAGTTCTGAAAAAAGTTGTCATTTTTCGAGTCGAATTTTTCTTTTTGACGTCATCCCGGCGCAGGCCGGGATCTTGAAGGCCAGGGATGTGCCTGAAACGCCCACGCACCATCAAACCGGGGGAGATCCCGGATCAAGTCCGGGATGACGTGGTTGTCGAGTCCCGTCCCCCGTCTCCCGAGTCCCGTCTCTCGCCTCCTGTCTCCTGCCTCCTGCCTCCTGCGCACTGCCACCTGCGCACTGCGC
>CAYWJL010000229.1:0-804 GCA_964458145.1 uncultured Desulfovibrionales bacterium
GACAAAGGACCTGCCCAGTCAGATCACCCTGCGGCCCCTGCCGTTCTTCAACCTTATCGGCGACCTCTCCGTGGACACGGGAACATGGTTTCGGGAGATGAACACCCATATCGAATCCTGGATCCATACCCAGAAGGAATTCGATCCCGAGGCCGAAGAGGAACGCATGGACAACGAGACCGCCGAGCAGATCTACGAGCTCGACCGGTGCGTGGAGTGCGGTTGCTGTCTGGCCGCCTGCGGCACGGCCCGGATGCGCGAGGACTTTCTCGGAGCCGTGGCCCTGAACCGCATCGCCCGGTTCATCCTCGATCCCAGGGATCAGCGCGAGGAAAAAGACTATTTCGAGCTCATCGGCAATGACCAGGGCATCTTCGGATGCATGGGCCTTTTGGGCTGCGAAGATGTCTGTCCCAAGAACCTGCCCCTGCAGGACCAGCTCGGCTTCCTGCGTCGCAAGATGGGACTCTTCGCCCTCAAGGATCTCAAGAGCGGCAGAAAAAAGACCTGCTGATCATAGCGGTCAAGATCCGTTTACACGGGCCGGACATGGGTCACCGTGTCCGGCCTTTTTCGCAACAAGGAGCGAACCATGCGCCAGATAGACGCTTCAACCATCACGGACAAGGTCGCGGAAATGGTTGTTACGGCCAACGTGGAGCTGCCTGAAGACGTGCTCGGGGCTCTCACATCGGCTTTGGAAAACGAGACTTCTGCTGCGGGCCGTGAAGTGCTGCAGCAGCTTCTGGACAATGCCGCTTTGGCCAGGTCCACCCGGCTGCCCCTGTGCCAGGATACCGGGAT
>CAYWJL010000229.1:814-1579 GCA_964458145.1 uncultured Desulfovibrionales bacterium
CATGTTCAGGGCGACCTCTGCGAGGCCATCAATGAAGGTGTGCGCCAGGGCTACAGAGACGGATTTCTGCGTAAATCCTCCTGCCATCCCCTGACCCGCACGAACATCGGGGACAATACGCCCGCCATCATCCATACGGATGTGGTCCCCGGCGACAAACTGACCATCCGGTTCATGGCCAAGGGCGGCGGCAGTGAGAACATGTCCCGGGCCACCATGCTCACCCCGGCCCAGGGATGGAAGGGGATCAAGGAGTTCGTGATCAACCGCATGGCCGAGGCAGGACCCAACCCCTGTCCTCCTACCATCGTGGGCGTGGGCATCGGCGGCACCTTTGACCAGGCCCCCATTCTGGCCAAAAAGGCTCTGTTCAGACCCCTGGACGTTCCCCATCCCGATCCCGAGATCGCGGCCATGGAGGACGAACTCTACGCGGCCATCAACGAACTGGGTGTCGGCCCCATGGGGCTGGGCGGGAAGACCACCTGTCTGGGCGTGCGCATCAACATGGCCCCCTGCCATATCGCCAGTCTTCCCCTGGCCGTGAACGTTCAATGCCATTCATCCCGTCATCTGGAGGTGAGCATCTAATGAGCAAGGAATACAAACTCCAGACACCGTTGACCGACGAGGACATCGAACAGCTGCGGGCCGGAGACAAGGTGCTTCTGTCCGGCCTGGTGTACACGGCCCGGGACGCAGCCCACAAGAAGATCGTGGGTGCATTGGAGAAAGGCGTTTTTTATTAAGGTTCTACCAACTCGT
>CAYWJL010000229.1:1589-4260 GCA_964458145.1 uncultured Desulfovibrionales bacterium
ATCGGTTCGGCCGGACCGACCACCAGTTACCGCATGGACAGCTTCGCCCCGTACCTCCATTCCCTGGGAGTCAAGGCGAGTATCGGCAAGGGCAAGCGCAATCAGGAGGTCAAGGACGCCCTCGAGGAACATAAGGGCGTCTATTTCGGTGCCACCGGCGGAGCCGGGGCCCTCATTTCCCAGTGTATCGAACAGGCCCGGGTCATCGCCTACGAAGAACTCGGGCCCGAGGCGGTCCGGGTGCTCAAGGTCACGGATTTTCCCCTGCTGGTGATAAACGACGCCTTTGGCGGGGAGTTGTACGCGACGCCGAAACTGCCGGATTCCTGAGTCCCGGAGGGATTTGATTCTTCCACCACGATGTTTCGGGAATATTTCAAAAACCCCCTTGTCATGTCTTGTGGTTTCGTGCTAATTTAACCGAAAATCATGTAAGCGAATTGGACATCTAACGGTCCATAATTACATAACTTCAGGAGGCGCGTATGGCTCAGGTCAGGGTTAATGTCGCAGAAAAATGTCTGGCTATCCCCCAGTGGTTCTTTTTCACCAAAAAGGTGCCATTGAACGATGTCCACAAGGAGCTCAAGATCGATTCGTCCAACGGCAAACAGGTCTATACCCTGAAGTTGACCGGAAATTTCGGCGAGCAGGACGTCACCTTCGCCGATTATGAAGGGTATGCCAACTTCGTGTACTCCTTTGAAAAGGCCATGATGGCTTCCTGATCCCATCGTGCCCCTCAACGCAAAAAGCCCCCTGGCCATTCGGTCAGGGGGCTTTTTGCGTTGAGGGGCTCTTTTTTTCCTTCTCCGGCAGGTGACCTGGTGAGGAACGTGGACCTTCCGGGGTGGTTCATGCTGCAGGTCTGTGGGGGTTCAAGGCGAAAAAATCCTTGACTCATGAAGGGTTGGGTTGCCTCGATTTGTACTCATTTGTTGAGACATGGCTCGTTCGGCAGATTTTCGGATACTGTAACAATACTTTGTCATACATATTGAATATGAGCCATAACATATTGAGATGCAAAAAAATGTACGACAGAAAGGGAAAAATGCAGAAAAAAATCCAAAGAGGGTAGACATTAAATACTGGCTGTGTTAGCGAATCATCCAATCGTCACCAATCTGTAATATTTTCATATCGTTTGAGAGAGCAGTCCAGGGAGCAAGAAGGGGAACGGGCACGAGAAAAATTCAGAGAAGTCGGTGTGATCTGGGAGAGGAAGCCATGGGGAAAATATTGATTATCGGCAAACGGGATGAATTTTGTGAATCGATTCGGTCACTTTCACAGCGTATGGGGCACGATCCCGTTTTTGTGCAAGAAATCAGAGAAGGGTATGCAAGGGCGTCTACAGACAGCAGCTACGAGGTTGTTTTTCTGGATGTCATGATGGAGGGAGGTCTGGGCCTGGAATGGATATCCCGGTTGCAGGAATTGCCCTCCATGCCCGATATCATTGCCATGACCAATGACGGAGATCCGGAGACGGCTGCTTCGGCCATCAGTCAGGGGGCATGGGATTATCTGGGGACTCCCATTTCCATCGGCTCGGTGCAATGCATGATTGCAAGGGTCCTCCAGAGCAGGGAGAAACGCAGAGCCTTTGCCAGGCAGAAAGTTCTCAAGCGGGACGGAATCATCGGTCGGAGCATGCGATTGCGTCGTTGCCTGGATTCACTGGCCCGGGCTTCGGAGTCCATGTGCAGCGTTCTTTTTGAGGGAGAGACCGGGACCGGCAAGGAAATGTTCGCCAGCGCCCTGCACGAGAACAGTCCCCGGGCGGACAGGCGTATGGTCGTGGTCGATTGCACCAACCTTACCCGGACTCTGGCCGAAAGCCTGCTCTTCGGCCACGACAGGGGGGCATTCACCGGTGCTGTGGCCAAGAAACAGGGGCTCGTTGCCCAGGCGGATACGAGCAGCCTCTTTCTCGATGAAATCGGAGAATTGCCTCTCGAGGTTCAGAAATCCTTTTTGCGGGTCCTGCAGGAAAAACGGTTCCGGCCGCTGGGATCGAAACATGAGGAGCACAGCGATTTTCGGCTGGTTTGTGCCACCAACCGATCCCTGCTGGAGATGGTCGACAAGGAGGAGTTCCGCAAGGATCTCTATTTCCGGATCAGCGGTATGGTCATCGAGCTGCCTCCCTTGCGGGATCGCAGGGAGGATATTCCCGATCTCGTGAGCCATTATGTGCCCAGGATCTGCGAAGAGTATCAGGTGGTGGACAAACAGCCCTCCGAAGACTTTGTCCATGCCCTGGCCTGCTATACCTGGCCGGGAAATGTTCGCGAGCTGGTCAATACCCTGTATATCGCCGTGAACAACGCCATGGAGGAGCGACACATCTATCCCCATCACCTGCCCGTGGATATCCGGGTGAAGATCATTCAGGCCAACCACAAACTGCCGCGTCCCGAACTGCAGTATGTTCCGCCCCCGCCGCCTCCACCCGAACCCGAGATCGTACCTGCGGCCAAACCGGCTGAGCTGGTGAAACGGAATCTCGATCCTGAAACCTGCCGAACCTACAAACAGATGCGGGAATGGGTGGTGGCCAAGATGGAAAAGGTCTATCTGGACGATCTGGAAAACCTTTCCAACGGTGACATAACCGCTGCCTGCACCTATTCCGATCTCTCCCGGGCCCGTTTGTACCAGCTTC
>CAYWJL010000230.1:0-609 GCA_964458145.1 uncultured Desulfovibrionales bacterium
GTGAAAATCGGGAGCGGACCCGCCGCCGTAATTCTCCGATAATCTCTGACTCCTTGTGCGCCACTGGGACATATTCCCGGGAAGGCCGGGTCAGGGAGGAGATAAGCCGGAAGACCTGCCCAGACGTGGTTATTTGTGCCGTCTTTTCCAGCAACGGGGCTTTGCTCGGAAATGATCCAAGGGGTTTCTCACAACCTCTCCTTGCGTCATTGCCCAGGGAGAGGTTTTTTTTATCCCTTCACACAAGCCCGATCTTCCTTTTGGAGGAACACCATGTTCAACCGTGCCGCACGTATCCTGTTCATTGCATGCTGTCTGCTCGTCCTGCAGGCAGGCGTCCTCATGGCCCACGGAGACGACCGTCCCGACAAAAAAGGCATTCTTCTCGTCGCCTTTGGAACGTCTATCCCGGAAGCTGAAACCTCGTTTCAGAACATCGACAAGAAGGTCAAAAAAACCTTTCCCGGCGTCGAAGTCCGCTGGGCGTACACCTCCAAAATCATCCGCCACAAACTGGCCAAGGAAGGAAAGAACATCGATTCCCCGTCCGAGGCCCTGGCCAAGATGATGGACGACGATTTCACCCAGGTGGCTGTCCAGTCCCTGCAC
>CAYWJL010000230.1:619-4249 GCA_964458145.1 uncultured Desulfovibrionales bacterium
GGATCACCGCCAATGGTTCGGCCTGATTGGTGGTGACAAGCGCCCCTTCGGTAACCAGCGACCGACCGATCCGTCCGGTGATCGGTGCGGGAACGCGCGTGAAGGCAAGGTTGATCCGGGCGGTGTCAAGTTGCGCCCTGCTCTGCGCGACTGCCGCTGCTGCCTGTCGGCTTTGTGCAAGCGCGTCGGTATAGTCCTGTTTCGAAATCGCCTCTACAAGGGCTTTGTGGGGATGCCCAAAGGCATGCGGAATATCTTCGTGGGCACCCCGTTGCTCTATTCTCCCGCAGACGTGGAAAAGACCGTCAAGATCATGGCCGCCCAGTTTCCCAAAGAACGCAAGGCCGACGAGGCCATCGTGCTCATGGGACACGGCACCCCGCATGCGGCAAACATCTACTACCCGGCCCTGCAGTACTATTTCGGCAAGATGGACCCCAATGTCTTCGTGGGTACGGTGGAAGGATCTCCCACCCTTGACGATGTCCTGGCCGGGCTGAAGCAACGCGGCATCAAAAAGGCCTACCTGCTGCCCCTGATGTCCGTGGCCGGTGATCACGCCCGCGACGACATGGCCGGTGACGAGGATGATTCATGGAAATCCGTTCTGACCAAGGCAGGCATCACCTGCGTCCCCGTGCTCAAGGGCACGGCCGAATACGACGCCATTGCCGATCTGTGGTTGGATCATCTCAGAATCGCCATGGCCCATTTACAGTAATCCGCTATCCATGACCGTAGGGGCACGGCGTGCCGTGCCCCGTTTTTCCGAACCCCGGGAGGTTCGGAAAAACAATCTTTAAAAATCGTTGGTCGTCCTTTGACCCTGACATGCTCCTGAATACCGACAAGGGCACGGCGCGCCGTGCCCCTACGGTTTGATGACCTTTTATCCGCCACTCCCCTGGGACGAACCCCATGCCCTCCGATCTTCCCACCATCAGGCACAAACCCTCCAGACTGCGTCATTCGGCGCTTATCCTGACCGCCATGCTTGCCGGGTCTGTGGTTGCGGCCTGTCTGTTCGGCCCCATGGAGATTCCGGCAGGGGAAGTCATGTCCATTCTGTGGACCCGGGTTCTCTCCCTCATGGGCCTGACATCCCCACCCGCCTCTCCCTCGTGGGAGGTGGTGGTTCTGGACATCCGCCTCAGCCGGATCATCCTTTCCTGTCTGGTGGGGGCATGCATGGGCGTGGCCGGGACCGTGTTTCAGGGACTTCTGCGCAATCCCCTGGCCGATCCCTTCACCCTGGGCGTTTCCAGCGGAGCGGCGTTCGGGGCCACCCTGGTCATCTATCTGGGCATTTCCAGCACCGTGTTCGGCCTGAGCCTGCTCCCCCTGGCCGGGCTGGCAGGGGCGCTGGGGGCATTGATCGTGGTCATCGGGCTGGTCAGGATCAACGGAGAACTCCGGCGAGAAACCCTGATCCTGGCAGGCATCGTTGTCGCCACCTTTCTGGCGGCCCTCATCTCCCTGCTCAAAGCCCTGGATGAAGAAGCGGTCAGCGCCATGGTCTTCTGGATCATGGGCAGTTTTCAGGGCCGGGGGTGGAGCCATGTGGGGCTGCTCATCCCCTACATGGTGCTGGGTTTCATCATCATATACCGATACTCCAGGGAGCTGGACATCCTCTGCCTGGGAGACCTCCAGGCCCACCATCTGGGCGTGAACGTGGAACGGGTGCGGATCATGCTGCTGCTCGGGGCCAGCCTCATGACCGGTGCGGCCGTGGCCGTCTCGGGGATCATCGGCTTTGTGGGTCTTGTGGTGCCCCATTTCATCCGCCTTATCCAGGGATCGGAACACCGTCCCCTGCTGGTCATGTCCGGCCTGGGGGTAGGGTTGCTCCTGCTCTGGTCGGATGTCCTGGCCAAAACTCTCCTGCCCGGCGGGGTGGAGCTTCCCGTGGGTGTGATCACCGCACTTTTGGGAGGCCCCTTCTTCTGCCTGCTCCTCAAGGGCAGGGCCCATGGGGGATTCACATGATCCGGGCACAGGGTGTATCCTGCGGCTACGGTACGCAACCCGTTCTTGAGGACATCGATCTCCATGTTCGCCACGGCGAAATGGTGGGCATCCTCGGTCCCAACGGGAGCGGCAAGACCACCCTTGTTCGGGCCGTTTCCGGGACCATCTCCCTTGCCTCAGGTCACGTACGGCTTGACGATCGCCCCCTGGACACCATGCCCCCCAGAAAAAGGGCCCGGATCATGGCCTGCATCCCTCAAAAGCTGGAATCCATCTTTGACATGCGGGTCGCCTCCCTGGTGCGCATGGGCCGCTATCCCTATGTGACTTTTTTCCGCGGATACGGCAGCAACGACGACCGGGCCGTGACCTGGGCCATGGAAAAGACCCGCACCCTCCACCTGGCCGACCGATTCGCCAACGAGCTTTCCGGCGGCGAATTGCAACGGGTGCTCATCGCCCGGGCTCTGGCCCAGCAGACCCCGCTTCTGCTTCTGGACGAGGCTGCCTCGGGACTCGATGTGGGTGCCCAGACCGAAATCCACGATCTGCTCAAAGGGCTGAATCACGAAGGCATGACCATTGTCAGCGTGATCCACAATCTCAACCTGGCCGCCCTGTACTGCGACCGTCTCGTTTTTCTCCAGCAGGGACGTATCGTCCTTCAGGGACCGGTCCGCGAGGTATTCACCCAGGAACATCTTTCAAGGATCTATCATGCCGACCTCACGGTCTTTCCCCACCCGGTCATGGACATTCCCCAATGCGTGCCCCTTCCGGGCAGTGGTTTTCACCGCCCTGATCCTCCTGACGGCACCCATGGCCGGGAGTGCGAACGCGGTGACCATAACCGATGATTTCGGAACGGTCATCACCCTGGACAAACCCGCCCGCCGGATCATCGGCCTGTACGGGGCATTCAATGAAATCCTCGCGAACATGGGGCTGACCGACCGGATCATTGCCAGAACCAGGGCGGACACCTTTTCCCCGGCCATCACGGCCAAGCCGTCCATCGGCACGCACATGCGGCCCAACGTGGAAATGGTCGTGGGGCTCAAGCCGGATCTGGTCCTCCAGATGGCCGGACGCAAAGGGATTTCCGAACCCCTGAACGCCATCGAGAGGCATGGCATCCCCACCGGTCTCTTCCGGGTGCGGACCATGGACGAGCTGTACGCCCTGATCACCCGCCTGGGGGTCATCACCGGGGAAGAAGATCGGGCAAACGAGCTTGTTCGATCCATGCGGCAGCGCATTGCCGCGGTGCAGCTCAGACTGGGGCCCGATCCTGTGCGGCCCGAAGTCTTTTTCGAGGTCAGATATCCCAATCTTCTGGCTGCGGGGCAGGGTTCCATTGTCTCGGACATCATCGATCTGGCCGGCGGGACCAACTGCGTGGCCCTGGACAAAAAACTGGTCCGACTTTCCGAAGAGGAACTGGTGGGGCTGAACCCGGATGTCTATCTGGTCCAGAAGGGGCCCATGAACCCCAATCCCGTGCCGGTGGAACAACGGAGCCATTTCAGGACCATCCGGGCGGTAGGTGCGGGGCGGATTCTGGAAGTGGACGAACATCTTTTTTCCCGGCCCGGGCCGGAGACCGTGACGGCTGTTGAGATGCTGGCGGAGTATCTGCATCCGGGGGAATAAGCGGGG
>CAYWJL010000231.1:0-4246 GCA_964458145.1 uncultured Desulfovibrionales bacterium
AAACCCTCCCCCAGCCCCTCCCTGAACTACGGGAGGGGGGCTACTGACTACGTGTACTCGTTCTTTCGGGAATGCGTCGGAAAATTTTTTTCTGTGTCTATTGTCCCCAGACAGCTGAATCTTTGATGTAAAGTACGCTTTTGTCGGATGAGCCCTGTTTTTTTCTCGCACAGAGGCGCTGAAAAAGGCATAGTTCTTACTGCCTGGGTTCTTCTCCGAACATTTCGCCCAGCTGCGAATTCTTGAAGATGAGTTTGGTGGCGGTTTCGTCGGCAAGCTCGGCCACATCCATGAACAGTTCGAGCATATCGAGCATCTCCATCCGTCGTTCCTCACCCGAGTATTCGAAATCCTCGGCCATTCTTCCCGACTGCATATATTCCTGAAATTCCTTGAGCGTCTTTTCCGTGATCATGAGATGTCCTCGCTGGTTGGCATTGGTCACAGCTGACGGCATAATCGGCATGACCGCCAGGCAGGGAGGACTCCTTGCCACAGAGCATATGCGGGGTCAAAAGGGGAGCTGCGGTCAAGATCGCGGGTCTCAGTCCACATCGAACACCCGATAACCCTGATTGCCGAAGCAGTAGATCACGTGCCTGGACACGGTTGCCTCGGGATATTCCTGGTGCAATCCTTCCACGTAGCCTGCGATCTGATCCAGGTCCTGTTCCCTGAGTTCGAAATCAGGGATGGACGTCTTGAGCTTCCTTAATTCGGCATTGGAAAAGTACTTGAACTCGATGACCATCCGGATACCGGCAAAGCACTCATTGTGTTTGCCCACAAATTCCGGGTCGGTGCGGCCTTTGGGGTAGGATCGTTCCACGTTCCAGGTGAACCAGGGGGAGAGGTGGCGGCTGCAGAGTTCGAAAAAGGTCGTGCGGTAGAAATTTTCGTTGACCTGAGCGAAAACGGCCTCCGGTAATTGGGAGACATATTCTTTCCAGTACCCTGCGAACAGGGCCTCGAGGTCTAAGTCATCCACAAATTGCTGCATCATGTCCGCGTATCTGGTTGAAACGTCGATCTTGTGCAGTTCGTTGAAGTATTCTGCAAAAATCTGGCGCATGCTCAGATTGGGCAGTTTGAGGAGGAACCGGTTTTCTCGCGTAAGCATGCCCAGATAGAAAAACGAAATGGGGAAGAAGCTCTTGTCAAAGAATTGGGACATGTTGAATTTGGCCACCAGAAACTTGCGGTCAAAGGCGATAGTGCCTCTGATGAGCAGCTGGTCCACAAAGGCCTGCGTGTCCTCGGTTCGGGAGCCGGTGATGCGTCGAACCCACAGCAGGTCGGTTTTGAGGTTCAGGTCGGTGAGATATTCGGGATACACCCCGTAGCGGGTGAAATAATCGAGAAAATAGACGAGAGTGGTGGAGTTGTACACGGGCTCGCCATCGGGATCGACAAAATGATAGCCGTTGTAGTGGCTTTTGATCAGGGCGTTGGTCTGGTTCCGCGTTCCCGGATCGAAGCCGTAATCTCTGTAGATTTCGTCGAGAAGTGTATCGACTTCGGACTGGGTGAACCCGAGCATGTTTTCGAACTCGGGCTCGAGGGTGATGAAAGAGGCAATGTTGAATCCCGATGCCAGTTCATCGATGGTGATGGGCAGCACCCCGGTGATGAAGACATTGTGGATGGCCTCGGTTTTGCGGCCCTCCTTGAGCAGTTTGAAAAAGGATTTCAGGAAGCCTTCATCCGCCATGAGATCCTTGTAGAGTCGGTCTTTGTTGCCGGTGATGAGCTGGTTGGCGAAGTTATCGTATTCGTCGATGATCAGGTAGAGTTGCGGTGCATTATTGCCATCGATCCATTTCAAGACTTGTTTGAGATTGTCAGCGGCGCTTTTGTGCCGATCGACCCGTATCGTGTCTTTGAAAATGTCGCGGTTGAGGTTGAGAAGATTGGTGAGTTCCAGGTTTACGGTGCTGTTGAAACTTGTTTCCATCACCCCCATCTCACCCGGTTCAACCGTGGAGAAATCCAGATGGAGTACCATACATGCATTGCGGAATTCGGTGGGATGCCTGCCTATCCATGTATGTCCGAAAAGTTCGTCGAACCTGTTTGCGTGGAGCACGCTGTAATAGTGCTCGAGCATGGTACAGAACAGCGATTTGCCGAATCGCCTCGGACGCAGAAAGACTGGATTGTTGATGGTCTCGAGTTTGGCGATATATGCGGTCTTGTCCACAAAATAGCCGTTTTCCCGGACCATGGCCGAGTAACTGGCTTCGGCATAGAGGATTCTTTTTTTCATGTCCGCACCTTGCAGGTTCGATTGTGGCTGTCGGCCCATTGCTGATCGGAGTTATCGTCAGGGCGGCAGCAAGTCAATCGGGCTTCCGGGATTGAAGGGAATGATCGTCCTGTAGCCACTGGGGATTTCCGGACACGGGGTGATGGATGATGGTACCGATGTTCCCCCCGGGGAGGAGGCAGATGGCAGCAGGCACAAAAAAAACCCCTTGCGAACAAGGGGTTTGAATTTTCTGGTAGCGAGGAGAGGACTTGAACCTCCGACACTGCGGATATGAGCCGCATGCTCTAACCACCTGAGCTACCTCGCCAAAAGTGAAAAAGGTGTCTATATGCGATGGAATGAAAAGGCAAGCACTTTTTTGAAAAAATTTTCAGCTTGTTTGCGGCTCAGGTAACCTGTCTGAATGTCGGGCAAAGATCGTTGGGGTAGTCTGATCGCGCGGGAAAAACCGGGATAGTTCCGGGTCGGGATGGAGAAAGGGTGACCTTTGTCGGTGGAGTCAATGAGAGGAAGATGGTCGCTCGAGTCGGCGATTTGTTCGGAAAGGGCACGCAGGTGCAGCATTGTCTGATCGTCCTACCTGATTGCACTCACGCGGGTTTCTGTAAGTAACCTGCCGGGATGATTTTTGTTTCAGGCTTGTTGGTCGGCGTGTTCCAGGTCATGTCAAAAAACTCCGCCGTCCATTTCTGACGGGTCACATCAAACCAGGTCCCACCTATATAGGTTCCATCTTCCCAAACCACTGCCTCGAGCATGGATTTACGGCATTTTTCCAGCTGGCCGATCAGGCCGACCGGGTCGTCGAGACATGCACCGGAATGGTCATAGGTATAACTCCGGGAAAAAAAGGTCTCGGTGCATGGGCTCATGGCCTCGAGAAGAAAGGTGATTGTGTCTTCGATCATGGTATACGTCGCTCTCCTGTGAATCTTCAAGATAAGTCTGGTTTGAACCTTGGTCAATCAGGGTTCACGCCATTTTGAGGCACTCTTTGAAGAACGCAGGTTAAATGATGCGTTGTAGCGGGCTCGTCGGTTCGGAGTATGATCATTCAAGATCAGGTATGCAGGATCACACCCCGGTCCAGGCCGGAATTTCCTGCCATGCCTGTTTGAGAAGGTTCTCGTGTGTGCGGAAGTCCGCCATATGCTTTGCAACGGTGTTCCAGAATTTCGGTGAATGATCCAGATGGATCAGATGACACAACTCGTGGATCAGGATATAGTCCACCAGCTCGGGGTCAATGAACAGGAGCTTGGCATTGAGGCTCACGGTACCCTTGGCCGAGCAGCTGGCCCAGCGTGATTTCTGGTTTCTGACCTGGATGCGTGAAATGGTCGGAAAGTCGTGTGCCTGGCGTAGTCGCTCCAGCCGACCGGGGAGATGTCGCTTGCCATGGTTGATCAGCCATTTGTTCAGCAGGGATGCCATGGTGCGGACGTGTCTGTCGGGACCGCTCAGACAGAGTTCATGCTTTCCCGTGGGGGTGATTCTGTAGGATGTGCCATGGGTCTCGGCATAGAGGACGTTCCAGTTTTCATCGATGGCCTTCAAACAGATGACTTCGGGAAGAACATGGCTGGGGATTTCCGGTTGCGGCTGTTTGGATCGCGCAATGTTTTTGGTGATCCAGTCTTTCTGGGCCATGAGAATGCCCGGAATCTGATGGTGGTCGAATCCCCGGGGGACGATGACCTCGAGCCCCTTGTTCGCGCCGATGCTCAAGCGGACATGTTTGGCCCTGGGACTGATCCGTACGGTGTAGGGAATAGGCAGAGTATTGCTGGACATTGGCTGTCTCCGGTCAACGCGGAAGCATGGATTGATCTTCCAGGCATGGAAATAAAAAAAGCCCGGATAACCGGGCTTTGAGCTCGTTGTGGCGGAAGCGTATAGGAGTCGAACCTACCGACGACCTCTCGACCGTCCACTGGATTTGAAGTCCAGGCGCCACACCGGTGACGAAACGCTTCC
>CAYWJL010000232.1:0-4240 GCA_964458145.1 uncultured Desulfovibrionales bacterium
GGTCTGCTCCAGCGTGGAACCGCTGGGGAGGATGACCTGGGCGAGCAGGTTCCCCTGGTCTTCGTCGGGCAGATAGGCGGTGGGCATGCGAAGGTACAAGACTCCCATGACGGCGATGATGACCAGGAAGACGGCAAGGTAGCGTTTTTTCCGGGAAAGAGAATGACCGACCAGGTTTACATACAGACGCCGGAAGTGGAAAAAGACGCGGTTGAACCATCTGAAAAAGGGACGCAGGAAAAAGATGGCGTTTTCCGCCTCACGGCCCTTTGCCACCGGTTTAAGGAGCGACGCGCACAGGACCGGCGTCAGGATCAACGCCACCACCACAGACAGGAGCATGGCGGCGATGATGGTGATGGAAAACTGGCGGTAGATGACACCGGTGGAGCCGGGGAAGAAGGCCATGGGGCCGAAGACGGCGGAGAGAACGAGACCGATCCCGATCAGGGCGCTGGTAATCTGTTCCATCGATTTTGCAGTTGCCTCCCGGGGCGGCAGCCCTTCCTCGGCCATGATGCGCTCCACATTTTCCACCACCACGATGGCATCGTCCACCAGAAGCCCGATGGCAAGGACCATGGCAAACATGGTCAGCATGTTGATGGAAAAGCCGAACAGCCCGAGAACGGCAAAGGTTCCGAGCAATACCACGGGTACGGCAATGGTCGGGATCAGGGTGGCCCGGAAGGTGCCCATGAAGATATACATGATCACGAAAACCAGAACCACCGCCTCCCCCAGGGTCTTGGCCACCTCGTCGATGGCCACCTGGGTGAACGGGGTGGTGTCATAGGGGTAGATGACCTTCATGCCCGGCGGAAAATACCGGCTCATCTCCTCGAGCTTTGTCTTGACGGCATTGGCCGTATCCAGGGCATTGGCACCGGCCGCCTGCCTGATGGCCATGGCCGCTGAAGGAAGACCGTTATAGTTGGCGATGACGTCATATCGTTCCGTACCCAGTTCCGTCCGTCCGATATCCTCGATGCGGACCACCGAACCGTCGGCATTGGTCCTTATGGGTATGGCCGCGAACTCCTCGGGGGTCTGGAGAAGATGCTGGACCACGATGGCCGCGTTCATCTGCTGCCCCTTGACCGCGGGAGCACCCCCGAACTGACCGGCCGAAACCTCCACATTGTAGGCCTGGAGGGCTCCGATGACATCGGCCATGGTCAGACGATAGTCGGTCAGCCTGTCCGGATTGACCCACACCCGCATGGCATACTGGGACCCGAAATTATTGACCTCGCCCACACCGGGCACCCGGGAGAGGATCTTTTCCAGATTGGACTGGGCGTAATCCCTGAGATCGTTGCCGTCCATGCTCCCGTCTTCGGACACGAGCCCCACGATGATCAGATAGTTCTTGGTGGACTTGCTGACCTTGACCCCCTGCTCCTGCACCACGGAAGGCAGGCTGGCCATGGCGAGCTGGAGCTTGTTCTGAACCTTGGACCAGGCAACGTCGGGGTCGGTTCCCGGGGCAAAGGTCAGGTCGAGGCGCGACGTTCCCGAAGACGAGCTGCTCCCGGAAAGATAGAGCATGCTGTCGAGACCCGTCATCTTCTGCTCGATGATCTGGGTGACCGTATTCTCCACGGTCTCGGCAGAGGCCCCCGGGTAATAGGACTCGATGGAAATGGAAGGCGGTGCGATGGGCGGATACTGGGAGATGGGAAGATTGTAGATGGCCAGTCCGCCGGCAGCCATCATGGCGATGGCGATGACCCAGGCAAAGACCGGGCGCTCAAGAAAAAACCTCGATAGCATCAGGCATCTCCTTTGGCTGGGGTCTTGGCTGCGTTTTTGGATTCCCCGGCACCGGCCGATCCCGGAGTCTGATTGGAAGCAGAGGACGGAGTGGATGCAGGGGGCTGGGTGGAATCCGGGGCAATGGTGACGGGCATCCCGGGCCGGATAAACTGACGGCCCTGCACAATGACCCGGTCACCGGCAACCAGGCCGGATGCCACCAGCCACGAAGTCCCCATAGCCCGGTCAAGGGTGAGCATCTTCAGCTCCACCGTGTTCTCCCCATTGACGGTGAGGGCATAGGGTGCACCCTTGTGGTCCCTTGAAACGGCTTCCTGAGGAATGAGAATCCCCGTGGGATTGACCCCTTCGTCCATGCGCGCCCGGACAAACATCCCGGGCAGCAGGGTCTGGTCCGGATTGGCAACGATGATCTGCATGGTCACGGAACCGGTGGTTTCATCCACGCTCACCTCGCTGAACTGCAGGCTCCCTTTGTGGGAATACACGGAACCGTCTTCCAGAAGAAGTTCCACGGTATTGGCGTCCCCACCGTTCGTGACGATGGCTCCCGAGTTCAGCCGATCACGCAGATGCAGCATGGCGGTACGGGACTGGGGCACCTCCACATAGATGGGATCGAGCTGCCGGATGGTGGCCAGGGCAACGGGCTGATAGGCCGTGACAATGGCTCCCTGGGTGACGGATGAGCGGCCGATCCGCCCGGAAATGGGCGCGGTGATGCTGCAGTATCCCAGATTGATCCGCGCCGTCGCCATGGCCGTCTTCCAGTACTGCATATCCGCCTTGACCTGGGCCAGGGCGGCTGCTGCGTCGTCATAATCCTGCTGACTGACAGCCCTGTCCGCCAGCAGCTCCTTGTACCGGACGGCCCGTGACTCGATGGAAGGAAGCTGGGAACGGGACCGGACCAGAGCGGCCTCGGCACTGTCCAAAGCAGCCCGAAAAGGAGCCGGATCGATCTCATACAGGGGTTGCCCTTTTTTAATGGTCGATCCTTCGATGAACAGCCGCTTTGTGATCAACCCGTTGACCTGTGGCCTGATTTCCGCAGTACGGAAGCATGCCACCCGCCCGGGGAGTTCCGTGGTCAACCCCACCGGTTCGGTACGGACCGTCATGGTGGTCACCTGAGGGATGGGTCGCTGTTTCGGGGCTTCCTTTTTCTGCTCGCAGGCAGAGAGGGCCACGGCCACCAGTAAAGCAGCCATGACAAAGATGTTTGGCGCAAGGCCTGATGTTTTTTGGTTGTATCGTCTCACAATGCCTCCCGATATGTTATACGCTTTCGTTTCTCATCTTGTAAAAAATATCCCCATTCCCGTAGGGGCACGGCGCGCCGTGCCCATACGCGGTGCATGATTCGTCATGCCTTGATGGCGTTCCAGCACGCCTCGGCCGTGGCCCGGATCATGACATCATCCACGGTGGTTCGTCCGGACAGGGAGTATCGTACAAAAAAGCTCACCGGCCCGAACGTCATGACCGGATAGACAGGAAGGGGCAGTTTCCGGATGGAGCCTTCCTTCTGCCCGTTTAAAAACAGTCTCGTGAACAGATTGGTCGGCTCGCCGTCAATTTCCACGATTTCAGCGTGAACCTTGTCGATGCCGTACGGAGAATTGTAATACTGCTCGAGAAATCTGAAGTCCCTGGGGTGGGAACAGAGATAGCGGATCAGGTTGCTCACAAAATGGATGAATTGCTGGTTGGTGGGCAGTGCCGTATCGATAGTGTCTTCCATGGCCTTCTTCAGGGGGGTGTCCACCTTGTCGAAAAGAGCGTGGATCAGGGCATCCTTGTCACTGAAATACCGATAGATGCTGCCCACGCCCACGCCGGCCAGCGTCGCGATGCGCGACATGGGGGAAGAGTGGAACCCGTTTTCCGCAAAAAGATCCAGGGCGGCTTCCAGGATGGCGGTACGCAGGTCTTTGGTCGAAGCGGGGGGCATGATTGTTTCCTTGGGCTGAATGATGCGGAATGAACGTTCACTCTTCTTGTCGAGTCGGTTTGCCTTGTCAAGAAAATGTTGGACATGAGGCGAAACGATCTTCACCGATATCCAAGTCTGGACGAACCCGGGGTTCTCGTTTAGCGGTGATCTTCATCGCGCATCATTGCCGCGCCTAATCCGAGCCCCTGCAGACCATGACTTCCAACCGGCAACCATCCCCTTCCCGAACCTTCCGCCTCAACTGCCGTCCCCATGAGGCCGAACTCGTGGAATCCCTGCTGCAGGCCGAGGGATTCGTTCTTGCAGACGATCCCTGCTATCATCTGGCCCGTCGACTCGCAAAAGGCCCCACGGCACTGGGTAACGCCCTGGCCCACCAGTTCGGCTACATCTACATCCAGGACCGTTCCTCGATGCTCCCTCCCCTGCTCCTGGCCCCTCCCCAAGGCGGGGTCGTTCTGGATATGTGCGCGAGCCCAGGGAGCAAAACGACCCTTCTGGCCC
>CAYWJL010000233.1:0-1956 GCA_964458145.1 uncultured Desulfovibrionales bacterium
GGATTCAGAGACAGGAGACAGGGAGAAACGGAGACAGAGACGTGAAACCCGTAGGGGCAGATTCCATATCTGCCCTTGAGGCGATAGAAAAAAAGGGAGAAACGGAGACACGAGACAGGGAGAAACGGAGACGGGAGGCCAGGAGAAACGGAGACGGGAGACAGGAGACAGGGAGAAACGGAGACAGAAGAGAACAAGGGGCAAGGGACAAGGACAGAGAACAGACAACCGCAAAGGACAGAGAACAGACAACCGCAATCGTCATCCCGGCGCAGGCCGGGATCTTGAAGGCTAAGGACGAGGCTACTACGTCAATTCACCATTGAAACCATAGAGATCCCGGATCAAGTCCGGGACCTGCCTCCCTTTTCTTATATCCCGTATCCCTTTCTCCGTGTCTCCCTTTCTCCGTGTCTCCCGTCTCCGTTTTTTTATCCCTTTTTATAGAAGAATATCCGGAGAATCCCTTGTTCCGGCCCCCTGGTCATCATGCTGACGGCAATGAAAACGACCAGCGAAATGGCCAGGGTGGGCACGATGACGTGCATGCCCATGAAGCGTTTGACCCAGATGACCAGGGCGAAATAACTGATGAGCCCGGCGAACATGGAGCATAGGTCGCCTTGGGCATTGGCGCTTTTCCAGGAGAGTCCCAGGACAACGGGCCAGAGGAAGGTAGCCTGCATGCCGCCGAAGGCGAAGAGGTTGATCCACACGATGAGATCGGGTGGACGCAGAGAGGCGATGAATACGATGGTTCCCAGAAGGGCGGTGCAGTAGAAGCTCAATTTGTGCAACCGGCTGTCATCTGCGGTTTTGCCCGCTCGTATATAATTGATGTAGAGATCCCGGATCAGGGTGGCCGAGGCCAGGATGAGCTGGGAATCGATGGTGGACATGATGGCGGCCAGGGGACCTGCCAGAAAGACCCCGGCAACAACGGGCGGCAGAATGGCCAGGCTCAGGGCGGGCATGATTTTGTCCCCCACGGTGAGGTCCGGGATGATGGCCCTTCCCAGAGCCCCGCACAGATGCATGCCCAGAACGAGCAGGCCGAGCACGATGGTGCTGACCACGATGGCAGTGTGCATGGACCGGCTGTCCCGGTAGCCGAAGCAGCGCACGGCCGTGTGCGGCAGCCCGATGACCCCGAAGCAGACCAGGACCCAGAAGGAGAGGATAAAAGGTTTTGCCAGAAAATCCTTGGGTCCGAACGGGGTCACCAATCCGGGATCGATCAGCTGCATCTTCTGAACAATGGCAGTCATGCCGCCGCCCACGTGGACGATGCCCACAAAAAGGGCAGCCGTGCCCACGAGCATGACCACCCCCTGGACCACGTCCGTGAGCACCACCGCCCTGAATCCCCCCAGTGTCGTGTACAGGATCACGGACACGGCAAAGATGGTCAGCCCCACGTGATAGGGCAATCCGGTTGCCGTCTCAAAGAGCCTGGCCCCGCCGATGAACTGGGCCACCATGGCGGCGATGAAAAAAATGACCAGACTCAATGTGGCCAGAATGACCACGGCCCGGTTTTCATACCGTGCCCGCAAAAAATCGTTGATGGTCACCGCATCGATGCGTCTGGCAACGATGGCGAATTTCTTCCCCAGCACCCCCAGAGTCAGCCAGGCCGTGGGCACCTGAATCATGGCCAGCAGCACCCACCCCAGCCCCATCTTGTAGGCCACACCCGGCCCCCCCACAAAACTGCTCGCGCTGATGTACGTGGCCACCAGAGTCATGGCCAGCATGATCCCGTTCATGGACCGGCTGCCGATGAAGTATTCCTCCAGAAAATTGCCCGAGCGGGAGAGAACCCTGTTGGCATACACGGCCAGCAGGTAGACAAACCCCAGGTAGATCCCCAGGGGGATGAGGACTTCCAGGTTGAGGGTCATGGTTGTGCTTTCCGGTCCTGGGGGTGATTTTTTTGGTTTGTGACCTTGTTGG
>CAYWJL010000233.1:1978-4225 GCA_964458145.1 uncultured Desulfovibrionales bacterium
CCCCTGCAACCGCACCGCCCAGGTCTTTCAGGACCAGGGGCATATCTGTAAAGGCAAACCTTACCATAACCCAGGCAGCCACTCCGAAGACCGGCAAGCCGGCCACGCAGCTCATGAAAAACCAGGCAGGCAGGCCCAGGATGGCGTCATACGATTCGGCCGGGCCGCTGCCCAATCCATAGGCGAATGCGTACCACCAGATGAAGTTGGCAAGGGTCAGCAGGACGCACCAAAGGGCTTCTTTGGTTGCGATGCGAAAACGTGGGTCTTCTTGCATGAAGAGATCTCTGCCGGTTGGGGGAAGGATCAGCGGTTTGGAGACGAGGCCAGGGTTTTGGCAATGACATCCATGAGTCGATCCGGGGTATAGGGCTTCTGGATCAATCGGCCTTTCTCGGCGATGAGGGTGTTTTCCTTGAGCTCGTTGAAGCTGTAACCACTGCTGAAAATGACCGGGAGATCCGGTCTGATGGCATGAATCTTTTCCCATGCCTGTTGCCCGGACATCTGCGGCATGATGACATCCAGAAGGACGAGATCGATACGGTCCCGGTTGGCCTTGAAAAGCTCGACAGCCTCGGCACCGTTTGCGGCTTCGAGAATCGTGTAGCCGGCGTCTTCGAGAACCTCCATGGTCAGGGAACGAACCATGTCGTCGTCTTCGGCCATGAGAATGGTCGCCGAACAGGACGGGGACTCGCATCGAGGCGCAGCCTCCGGTGTCCGTTCGGGTTCCCTGACCTCGGTGGTCCGCAAAAAGATTCGAAACGACGTGCCTTTGCCCGGTTCGGAGTCCACATGGATCAATCCCTCATGGCTCTTGACGATCCCGTAGACCGTGGCCAGCCCGAGTCCGGTTCCTTTGCCGGTCTCTTTGGTGGTGAAAAAGGGTTCGAAAATATGTTCTCTGACTTCGGGAGGCATGCCCGATCCCGTGTCCCGAACCTCGATGCGAACAAAACTGCCGTGCCGTGCCCAGGGATGATCGCTGACGAATTCCGGGGTCAGGTTGGCCCGAGCCGTGGAAATGGAGATGGTTCCCCCCTGGGGCATGGCATCCCGGGCGTTGACGCACAAGTTCATGACGATCTGGTGGAGCTGGTTGGCATCGGCCTCGATCAGCGGCAGAGACGGTTCGGGTGAAAATTCCATGACAACCTGTTCGCCAAGGGTGCGTTTGAGCAGACCGAGAACCTCCTTGATCACATCGTTGGCATCGATGGCCTGACGGGATACCATGTCACGACGGCTGAAAATGAGCAGCTGACGGACCAGGTTGGCGGCTTTTTTCGAGGCATCGGTGATTTTTTCCAACCGACCTCTATTGTCCGCATCCATGCTGAGTTCGGCAAAAACTTTGCTCGTGTAGCCAAGAATGACCTGAAGCAGGTTGTTGAAATCATGAGCGATCCCCCCGGCGAGCTGGCCGATGGCTTCCATTTTCTGCGCCTGTCTGAGTTGGGACTCCAGCTCGGTTTCACGGGTTATATCCCTGTGGCTGAAAATATGGTACATGGTTTTGCCCCGGTCATCCTTGATGGGCGAGGCCTTGAGCTCCAGGTCACAGGTTTGCCCCTCTCCAAGGGAGCGCTTGATGTGTTTCCTCCACCCCTTGTCCTGTTCCAGATTCGCCCACATGGGTTCTGTCTTGAACACGCCATCGATATCCCAGATGGGGGTGGAACGGATGGTATCCGGATCGACATGATAAAATTCGGCAAAGGCGTTATTGATGGATAAAATTTCTCCGCTGGTATCGCAGATGGCTATGGCTTCTTCGGATTGCTCCAGGGCTGCCACCAGGCGCTGCTGTTTCTGCTCGGCGTTTTTGCGATCCGTGATGTCCCGTAGAGTTCCCGTCACCTGGAGAGGTGCGCCGTCCCGGTCTTTTTCCATGATTCTGCCTCTGACAACCAGCCAGCACCATGATCCGTCAGCCTTGCGAGCCCTGAATTCCTGTTCATAGTAGGGTGTTTGTCCCTGCAGATGATTCATTCTGGCCGTTTCCAACTTCAGGACATCCTCGGGATGAACATGCTCGTGCCATTGCGTAATGCTCGGAGGGTCGAGTTCGCGCTCATGCCCCAGGATATCCTTCCAGAAATATTTGAAAACCACGATGTTCCTGGGGACATTCCAGTAAAAAAGCGCCTGCTCCGTGCCCCTGATGGCCAGATCCAGCCGTTCGTTTGTCTGTTGGACCTCGTACTGGGCCTTTTTGAGATGCCGCCGGTTCAGGGCACTCAG
>CAYWJL010000234.1:0-4212 GCA_964458145.1 uncultured Desulfovibrionales bacterium
GCCTCGATCTCGTCGTGTTCGAACTCGTCCTCGTCCAGGTCGGAGATGGTATAGCGTTCCAGTTTGTAGTTCCAGCTCAGCCGCGTGTACTCGCCGAGAGGATACCCGAACAGGGCCTTGCCGCCAATGGATTTCTTGTCGTAATCGTCATAATCCACGTCGGTGACATAGGCCTGGGCACCGAGTCCGAGTTTGGTGTCTTCGTAATGGGGATTCCAGAAGGTCACGTCGTACCGGGTTGTCGTGGCCCCGAAGCTGCCGGAAAACGAGGTGTTGTAGCCTTTGCCGAAAAGGTTTCGTTCCTGGATGGACGCGGTGAAAAAGAGTTTGTCCAGGGTGGAGTACCCGGCACCCGCACTGATCATGCCCGTTGATTTTTCCTTGACCTTGACCACAAGATCCATCTGATCGGGTTCACGAGTGGGCACTGTTTCGATGGCCACGGTTTCGAAATAGTCCAGCTTGGTCAAGCGAACATTGGAGCGGTTCAGTTTGGCCCCGCTGAAGAGGTTGCCGTCGGTCAGCCGCATTTCCCGGCGGATGACGTTGTCTCGGGTCTTGGTATTCCCCTGGATCTTGACCTGACGGATGTAGACCTTTCTGCCCTTGGTCATGACGTAGTTGACGTCAAAGGTGAGGTCTTCCTCGTTGCGGTTCAGGTCGGCGTTGGCCTCGGCATAGGCGTACCCGTAATTGGTGTAGAAATCCGCCAGGTTCTGGATATCGGCCCGCAGTTTCGAGCGGTCGAAATACCCGTCTTCCTCGTTGGTCAGGTCGTCGAGATGGCAGACCTTGAACAGGGTTGCCTCGTCGATGATGAGATCACCGGAAAAGGTCACCTTGCCCACCTTGTACCGTTTGCCCTCGTTGATCTTGAAGGTGATGTAGATGCCGTCTTCCTTGTAGTCCACCTCGGGCTGACCCACCTTGGCGTCCATGAAGCCGCGGTTGCCGTAATAGGCCTCGATGGCAGCAGCGTCCCGGTCCAGGAGTTCCTCCTTGAGGACGCCCGTTCCCGTGAGCCAGGAAAACATGCCCCGAGTGGACAGGGCCAGTTCGTCCTCGATGTCGTCGGGATCGAGCTGGTCGGCTCCTTCTATGGTGATTCCTTCGATATAGAGTTCCTTGCCTTCATCGATGGTGATGTTCAAACGCGCTCGGCCGGGTTCGGAAGATTCCAGCTCATAGCTGACCTTGGCGTTGTAGTAGCCTTTTTTGCGATAGAGATCACGGATCTTGTCCATGTCCTCCACCAGAACCTTGGGATTGAGGACCGATCCGGTCTTGCTGCTCATGACCTCGATGATGTCGTCTTCGTCGAGTTCCTTGGCTCCGACAACGCCGATGGCCTGGATGAGGGGTTTTTCCTTGACCTCGAAGGTCACTTCCTTGCCGTCCATGGTATCTGCGGTCGTGACCTTCACATCGTCGAAATACCCCAGTTCGAAGAGGCGTTTGACTTCCTGGTTGATCTCTTTGGGATCGTAGATGTCTCCCTTCTGGATATGCAGCCGCATGAGCACGACGTCTTTTTCAAGGATATGGGTCCCCTCGACCTTGATGGCTGCAATTTTTTCCTGGCTCAGGAGTTCCTGGCCGATTTTTTCAGCGAGTTCGTCAATGGCCGGCAGAAGATTGATGAGTCCCTCCTTGACCACGAACAATGCCTTGGGTTCTTTGAGGCCGAAGGCCTCCACCAGGCGGACGTCCAGACTCAGACTTTCGCCGAT
The DNA here is from genome assembly GCA_964458145.1 of uncultured Desulfovibrionales bacterium. Taxonomy (GTDB): domain Bacteria; phylum Desulfobacterota; class Desulfovibrionia; order Desulfovibrionales; family Desulfomicrobiaceae; genus Desulfoplanes. The sequence goes on from CAYWJL010000234.1 coordinate 1,731, forward strand.
CTGGCTGAAACTGCCGTAGACCGCATACTGGGCGCTGCTGAGCAGGGCCAGATCCCGGGCCGTCTGCAGGTCGAGTTCGGTGATGTGCTGATCTTCGATGATGCGGGTGAGTTCGTCCTGTCCCACCGTGGGAATATCCATGTCGTGGAGTTTCTGGGCGAGCATTTCGGGAAGGCTCTCGTTCAGATAGGCCAGTTCCGGTGACGCATTGATCTGAAAGGGCAGGACAGCGAGTTTGACGGTTTTCTTGGCAAAAGCCGTGGGCGCGAGGATGCATCCCAGGATCAGGATCGCACCTGTCAGGTACATGGCAGCCAGGGAAAGGGATCTATTGTTCATAGAGTTCTCCGGAACGTAAAACCAGTTGACGGTCCATGTGCTGGGCAAGACCGGTGTTGTGCGTGACCACGATGAGGGTGGTGTGCAGGGTTCGATTCAGTTCGAGCAGAAGATGTTCAACCGTATCGGCTGTTTTTTCGTCAAGATTGCCGGTGGGTTCGTCGGCGAGGATGACCCTGGGTTCCATGAAGAGGGCCCGGGCGATACTCGCTCGCTGACGTTCGCCGCCGGAAAGGGTGGTCACCTTGTGGTCAAGGCGGGAGGCGAGCCCCACGAGATCCAGAGCCTTGCGGGCCTTGTGGAGAGCACGTGTCCTGGTCTGACCGGCAACGATACCGGGCATGGCCACGTTTTCCAGGGTATTGAACTCCGGAAGGAGATGGTGGAACTGGAAGACGAATCCCATTTCCCGGTTCCTTGTATGGGCCCGGGCCTGTTCGTCAAGCTCCTCGAGATTTTTGCCCTGAAAGAAGATCTCACCGGTGGTGGGCGTATCCAGGGTGCCCAGAATGTGCAGCAATGTGCTTTTTCCCGAACCCGAGGCCCCCAGTATGGCCAGAGACTGGCCCGCCTGGATGGTCAGGTCGATGCCGCTTAAAATGGTCAGCTTTTCGGCCGGGCCCTGGTAGGTCTTGCCCACGGAAGTGAGTCGGTAGAGGGGATCATTCATAGCGCAACGCCTCTGCCGGTTCCATGCGTGCGGCCTTGCGGGCCGGGTAGATGGTGGCCAGAAAGCACAAAAGCATGGCCGCCGTGCCGATGAGGGTCATGTCGAGCCATTCGAGTCGGATGGGGATGTGGTCCAGGTAATAGACATCGGCGGGCAGCTTGATGAACTGGTATTTTTTGAGCAGAAGACTGATCCCGATGCCGAGGATATACCCGAGCACGGTTCCGATGAATCCGATGATGGTCCCCTGCAGGATGAAGATGTTCCGGATATTTTTCCGGGTCGCTCCCAGGGACATGAGCACGGCGATGTCCCGGGTTTTTTCCATGACCATCATGATCAGGGTGGTCACGATGCTGAACGACCCCACCAGGACGATCATGATCAGGATGATCCCCATGGCCGTCTTTTCGAGCTCCAGGGCCGAGAACAGGTTCTTGTTCATCTCGATCCAGTTACGCACGTACAGCGGGAAACCGCCCAGGGCGTCCAGAACCTGTTTGCTCAGATCCTGTACCCCATACACGTCGTACACCTTGAGCTCGATGCCGGTGACCAGGTCCTCGTTCATGCCCAGGAGTTTCTGGGCGGCAGGGATGGATATGTAGGCCAGGGAGGAATCGTATTCAAAGACCTCGGTGGCGAAGATGCCGCAGACCTGAAAGGTCATGATCTTGGGGCTGAATCCGGCCGAGGTCTTTTTACCCGCCGGGGACATGACGTTCACCCTGCTTCCCATGGTCAGTCCGAGGCCCTTGGCCAGCTCCTTGCCCACGATGACACCGGGGAAGCCTTTGGTCGCATTCAGCCCTTGGATGCTTCCCTTTGTGAGATCCTCGCCGATACTCAGAACGGAACCCGCCGAGCGCGGATCGATACCCCGGAGCACGGCTCCCTTGGCACCTCCCGGGGAACTGAGGATGACTTCGCTGTAGATGAAGGGGGTGGCACTTTTGACTCCGGTGACGGCGCGGGCCTTGTCCACCAGATTGTCGTAATCGGCAAACCCCTTTTCAAGGCTTCCGACAATGACATGGGCGTTGATCCCCAGGATCTTGTCCCGGAGATTCTCGCTGAAACCGGTCATCACCCCGAGGACGATGATCAGTGCGGCCACACCGAGTCCGACCCCCAGGATCGAGATGAGGGAAATGACGGATATGAATGCCTGCTGCCTCTTGGCGATGAGGTAGCGCAGGGCTATGAAGAGTTCAAAGCGCATGAGCGGGTGGTTGTGGTCTTCCTGTAGCGACAAGGCATGCCTTGTCGCCACACGCAGGTCGACGTACCGTGAATCTATTCCTTGCCCGAGACTTCGGGGCGCAGCAGAGGGAAGAGGATGACCTCGCGGATGGAGGAGGAGTCCGTGAGCAGCATGACCAGACGATCGATGCCGATGCCCTGGCCGGCGGCCGAAGGCATGCCGTATTCCAGGGCCCTTACATAGTCATCGTCCATCCGATGGGCTTCGTC
>CAYWJL010000235.1:0-4197 GCA_964458145.1 uncultured Desulfovibrionales bacterium
ACCGCCCAGAACGGGGCAAGCCGGCCACTCTCTTCCAGGTACTTGTACAAGAACAAATGTGCCTTGGGGCCACAACCTGATCATTTACTTGCCATGGTTTGGAGAGTAAGGACCATGCCTTTATCGATCAGGAATCAAGGTAGCGGGAGACGCATGCGAACAACCAGGTGTGAGGCCCAATCGAACACGGTCTTTATCAGTGTGGGCGAAGCCTCCGGTGATGTCTACGGGGCCATGCTCGTGGAGGCACTCAAAAAAAAGGATCCGACCATCACCTGCGCGGGTATGGGGGGGGCCATCATGCGTGAGAAAGGGTTTGACGCATTGATACGATCCGAATCTCTTTCGGTCATGGGGCTCACGGAAGTCATAGGACATCTGCCCCGTATTCTGGGGCTTTTTTCAAAGATGCGCCGGATGCTCGAACAAGAGCGCCCGGCCGTGGTGGTGCTCATCGATTCGCCTGATTTCAATTTCCGGGTGGCCAAGATGGCTAGAAAACTCGGTATTCCGGTGATTTATTACATCACTCCTCAGGTGTGGGCCTGGCGGCAGGGGCGGGTTGAATTTCTCAGGAAGTATGTCGATCGCCTCCTCTGCATCTTTCCCTTTGAAGAGCCTTTTTTCCGTGACCGCGGTCTTGACGCCACCTTTGTGGGCCATCCTCTTCTTGAAATCATGGATATTGCGGCCCGCAGGAAGATTTGTCCCGAAAGCGGTCGCATAGGGATTCTGCCGGGCAGTCGGCACAAGGAGGTGACCTCCCTGCTTCCGGTTTTTGCCAAGGCAGCCTCCTATCTGTTCGCAAGAGATCCCGCGCTTCGATTCACCCTGGTTCGCGCTCCGCATGTGGATCAGCAGATGATACGCGATCTGTGGCCTGACGAGGTGCCCGTGGACATTGTCCCGGCAACGGACAGATACGACGCTCTCAGACGATGTTCCTTCGTCATCGCCGCGTCCGGTACGGCCACCTTCGAGTGCGCCCTGCTCGGAGTGCCCACCATGCTGGCCTACAAGGTGGCCTTTTTGAGCTATCATATCGGGCGAAGACTCATCCGGGTTCCGTTCATCGGCATGGCCAACCTGATTCTCGGTAAAAAGGTCTTTCCGGAATTCATCCAGCACGAGGCCTCCCCCGAGGCTATGGCCGCCCTGGGACAATCATGGCTTGAACATCCCGATCACCTCGAAGCCATACGCGAAGAGCTCGAGATCCTTCCCGGAGCGATGGGGCACGGCACGGCAACCCGGCAGGCCGCTCGCATCGTTTTAGAATACGTGTCGGGCACGAACTGATCTTTTGTAAGCCACAACCAATCCAATCGGAACAAACATACGCTACGTGGAGTCAAAGCATGAGCGCACTTGCCTATGGAATCATCGGGGTCGGCCATTTGGGGGCGATCCATGCCAAGGTGGCCAATCAGATGGCCTCTCTTGATCTTGTGGGGGTATTTGATACTGACCCGGCCAGGGCACGGATGGTTGCCGAGCAGGTCGGAGTTTCCTGCTTTGACACCATGGAAGAGCTTCTCGTCCGGGCGGATGCGGTGAGCATTGTCGTACCTACGGTGCACCATTTCGAGGTGGCCACCAAGGCTCTGGAACACGGGTGCCATATTTTTCTGGAAAAACCCATCACCGCAACCGTGGACGAAGCCAGGAAGATCGTGGACCTGGCCAGAGAGGCCGGGAAAAAACTGCAGGTGGGACATATCGAGCGCTTCAACCCGGCGGTTCTGGCCCTTAAGGAATATACCTTCGAGCCCATGTTCATCGAGTCCCATCGCCTGAGTCCCTTCAACCCGAGGGGCACGGACGTAAGCGTGATCCTCGATCTGATGATCCACGACCTGGACATCATCCTGGCCCTGGTGAACCGTCCCCTGAAAGCCATCGATGCTTCGGGGGTGGCGGTGGTCTCGGACAGCGAGGATATTGCCAATGTCCGGTTGACCTTTGACAACGGGGCCGTGGCAAACATCACCACGAGCAGGATCTCGGTCAAGGCCATGCGCAAGATGCGGATCTTTCAGAAGAACATGTATATTTCCATTGACTTTCTGCAGAAGCAGTCCGAAATTTTTCAGCTCTCCGGCGAAGGGATGTCGGCCGGCAAAGGCCTACCCGTGGCCACCATTGGCGAGGGCGAAAGGAAGAGACAGGTCCTTTACGAACGTCCCCAGGTACCCGAGGTCAATTCCATGGAAGTCGAACTCGACAAGTTCGCTCAGGCCATCGAGCAGGGTGAACATACTCCGGTTACCGGCGAGGACGGCTTGCGAGCCCTGGATGTGGCTGCCACCATCCTGAGAAAGATCAGGCATCCCGAGGATGTGGGGTAAGGAAGGAAGACGGTAAACAGGAAGAACGAAGTCCGAAAACGGGAAAATTGTCCGAGGTCGGATAGGATTGCGTAGAGACAAGGCATACCTCGTCTCTACAACTCACCTGGCAGGTGTAACGATGCGCCGGGGGAGGGATTTTTGCCGTGTTTCTCGGCAAGAGCAATCATTGCTTGAATGTGCAGAGCGGGGTAGCTTATGTGTGCTTCGATACCGAGAAGAGGGCGGAGGCGGTGTAATCCGAAAAGACGGTTGCACAAAGGATTGGCCGGGCACAGGGCTGATGTTCTTGCACGTTCTGTCATGTATAGAGGAAGCCCTCTGCATAAACGATCGCCGGGGGATTTCGGATTGACTCCTCCATCTTCACCCCGGCCGGGTAAAACCCTGTGTGACGGTGTCGGTATTTTTCAGATAAAGGTTGCGACCCGTCTTCTGCAAAAGGGAGCTGCGAGCGGTCTCGTGAGCAAGGATGCCGATCAAGGATTTCCCCGTTATATCTGGATGGTCATCAATGAGGATGATGTTCTCGAAGCTCGTTGTGACGATCCGGAGAACGGTACCTATCATGGATACCCTTTGGAGAAAAACGATCCCATGGCAGATATTGTTATCAAGCAGTGGCAGGAGCGAGGTCATGAGTGAAGAGCTTGAATTCCAATGGGAATGGTTGTCTCCTTTTGAGCCTTCCTCCCTTGAAGGGCTGACTTTTGCCGATATGAAAATAACTGTCGGTGGTCAGTGTGTCACAGAGCTGGAGGATGACAGATCCCAGACATTGCGCAAGGGGATGTACATTTCTGTATATCCGATGGCGTTGTTTCTTGCGGCCAATTGGTGGCGTTTGCGGTGGGAGTCGAAACCATTGCAGGAAGATCCCGAGTGGCGGATGCGTCATTGTCTGCCCGCTATAGGGGAAGGCTATGTCTGGCCTGATCTTACCTTTACCAGTGACGGTGAAGGTATTTTGCTCACTGTTCGCAGTCGTGAAAAATCCAGGACCTCGCCGGTTCGATATCTTGCCGATTTTTCTGCATGGGTCCCGGCCAGATCTTTTGAAGGGGCCGTTCGGAATTGCATTGAGGGAGTGCTGTCCCGGCTGGACGCCGTGGGTATGAGCGCCACGGATCTCGCCGATTTGTGGGACGAAATACTGGCGGAAAACGATGATGCCGGCATTGCCCGTATGCGGCGTATCGAGGCACTCGCAGGATATGATCCGGATGAGGCACCTGAATCCTTTGTCCGGGATCTTCTTGAGACGGAGTCTGAAGTGGGATTGCCTGCGATCCAGGAGTTGGCAGCTGCATCGAAAAACAGGGCTCTGAGCGATTTGAAACTGCTGCAGGAATCTTTGCAGACAAAAGGGGTACACTTTCAGATTGCCGATTTCAAGAGGCTTATTTCCGATACACATTTCTCCAACACTCCAGCCACTCCCTGGCAGCGGGCTTATACTACGGCTCGAAAGGTCCGTGATGTTTGGGGGTTGGACGAAAAACCGATTTCCAACAGTCGATTGGCCGATTTGGTCGGTGTGCATCGTACTGTGCTGGAAGACGAACAGGAGGCGGGGAGAGTTCTGCATACACCTTACAGCGCGAGCAGTTGGAACAGGGAAAACGACGACAGGCGGCTCATCTTGAACCGCAAACCTGTCACCAGCCGTCGTTTTGCCATATGTCGCTTGCTGGGAGATAGACTTTTAGGCTCGGATGACGGACGGCTTTCTGCAGCCACGGATGCAGGTACGAGTCGCCAGAAATTCCAACGTGCCTTCGCCCAGGGGCTCCTTTGTCCCTTTGATGCGTTGATGGATTTCATAGGTCAGGCTGTTCCAAATGATGAC
>CAYWJL010000236.1:0-4181 GCA_964458145.1 uncultured Desulfovibrionales bacterium
CCGTGTTGGGTGCGCTCAACGAAACCCGGTGGAACAAAACCCAGGCGGCAAAGGTGCTGGGGATAAGCAGGCGGCATTTGTACCGGAAATTGGATGCGTTCGGGTTGAAATGAGAGGGGGGTATTATGGGATTTTTGAGGATCCAATTTCCTGTCTGGTAGGGTTTCGGCCTCATGTTCCTTTTTGTGACATGCCACAGAACGTAGCGTGTCATTGTGTGACATGTCACGGGTTCAGCTCTCGGCTTCTTTGCTGGAGGTAAGGGGCGACATGATCGTAACCCTTTGATATAAAATAATTACGTATGACATTCTCCAACATGTAACATTCTGGCCTCGGGTTTGCTCTGGCAACCCGAGGTTTTTGTTTGCAAACCGTCGCACACCCCCGTCATGGGGCGGGAGGATGAACGGCAAGTGTGTCCTGCGGCGGAGGACTCGGGCATCGTACAACTTTTTTGAAGGAGCCAAGCATGAAAAAAATCACTCTTCTCGCCATGTGTCTGCTTCTGGCACTGGCTACCGTGGCCATGGCCGGTAAAAAATATCCGCGGCGTGACATCACCAACGTGGTCGTCTGGGGCGCGGGCGGCGGAACCGACACCTGCAACCGGATCATCAGCGCGGAAATGGCCAAGTTTCTGGGCGTGAATATCAACGTGATCAACAAGCCAGGCGGCGTGGCCGGTTCCATGGGTATGAGCTATGCCTACAAGCGGCCCCATGACGGGTATACCCTGTGCGGTCTGTCCGAATCCTGCGTCACCGCCGGTGTCCAGGGCGGCTGGAACATGAAGATGGATGTCTGGTATCCCTTCATCGTCGGCGGTTCCCCGGACGTTCTTTCGGTCACTCCCTCTTCTCCCTACAAGACTATCAAGGACCTCATCGAAGCCGCCAAGAAGAATCCCGGTTCCATCAAGGCCGGTGCCGGCGGTGCGGGTTCCATCCATCATCTGAACCTCCTGGCTCTGGAAAACGGTGCCGAGGCAAAGTTCAACTTCATCCCCTATCCGGGTTCCGCCCCCAGCCAGACCGCTGCCATGACCGGTGAGATCACCGTGGTCGTCACCTCTCTGGCCGAGCAGCAGCAGCTCATCCGCGGCGGCAAGCTCCGTCCCCTGGGCATGCTCATTCCCGATGCCTTCAAGGTTGCCGGTGTCGGCGCCATTCCCAGTGCCTTTGACAGCTATCCCGGGCTTTCCAAGTATCTGCCCATCTCCCAGGCCATCGGTTTCGCCCTGCCCGCCGATGCACCCGCCGATGTAAAGGCCGTGATCAACGATGCCTTTCAGAAAGCCCTGGCCACCGACAAAGTCAAAAACTGGGCCAAGGACAATTACTATCTGCTCTCCGGCAAGTCCGGCAAGGCGGCAGAAAAAGAATTTGCCAGCCTGGAATCCAACTTTGCCTGGACCCTGTGGGATCTGAAGGCCGCCAAGGTCAATCCCGCCACCCTCGGCATTCCCAAACCCTAATGTTCTGACCAATGCGTAAGGGCACCCCTTGCGGGTGCCCTTCTCAATCTGAGGGGAGGGTACGCCTTTGTATATGGGTTGCCCCTTTCAGCACAACCATGAAAGAACGTATACAAGTACGCTGTAGCCCCCCTCCCTAGTTCAGGGAGGGGCTGGGGGAGGGTTTTAAACGGATAGAGGAAGGGACCGATTGCACGACCCGCCCCTAACCCCGCCCTTACCAGGGTGGGGGACTCATTCGATGATAACCCGAACTTGCTCTGCCTGATGCGATAGAGTCTCGTGAGCCAGAAGTACTTTTCTCCGGACGAACCTACATTCTCCCCTTCCTCTGCATCATCATGGGGGAGAACATATGAGAAACAATTATGGATAAGGAAAAACTCAGAAAGGCCGACCTGCTGACCAGCATCCTGGTCACCGGTTTCGGTCTGTGGATCTGCTCGGAGGCCATGTCCATGCCCATGAAGGACAGTTACGGCGGGGTACAGAACGTCTGGTACGTATCCCCGGCCCTGTTTCCTCTTTTCGTGGGCATTGCCATTTCCCTGCTGGGCATGGTTCTCTTCAAGGTGGCCCTCACCACGGTCGGTGTGGGGAATGTGGTTGAGGCGATCAAGGACGTGTTCAGGGGTGATGAGGGAACGGGAGTGGTCAGTGAGACCAATTTCAGGTTCCTGGCCATTGTTATTCTGTTTGTCTGCTATGTGTACCTGTACATTCCGAGGGTTGATTTTCTGATCAGCTCCCTGCTTTTTCTGTTCGTGTTCATCAACATGTTCCATCTCGAGGATCATGGGATCATGAAACGGATGCTTGGAATCTTCGCTGTGGGCGCAGCTGTCACCATCGGCTTTTTCGCTCTGGGATTGGATGAGAGCCTTGGCGGGGACAACGTCTACCCCGGCGACTGGCTGACCCTTGTTTTCCTGGCGCTGATGATTGCCCTGACCTGGAAAATGGTCGCTCCCGACCCGGACAAGCGCAAACGATTCCGCAACGGTACCCTGGTGGCGTTCATCGCTCCGTTCGTGCTCGGGCCGATTTTCAAATTTTTTCTCCTGGTTCCCCTGCCCTACGAGGGGATCATCGTGACGTTTCTGGACATGCTCTGGTACTGGGAATTCTAATCCTTTGGGACGCTTATGTTCATCTTCGATCAACTCGCTTCATTCTTTCACATCCTTTTCAGCCTGGCATCGAGCCCCTTCAATCTGGCCATTCTTTTCGGGGCCGTGGTCATGGGGATCATGTTCGGGGCCATGCCCGGGCTGACCGCCACGCTGGGCGTGGCACTGCTGACCACACTGACCTACGGGATGCAGACGGATACGGCCATGATCGCCCTCATGGCCATCTATGTGGGCGGTGTGTACGGGGGATCCTATGCCTCCATCCTCATCAACATTCCGGGCACGGCTGCCGCGGCGGCCACGGCTCTGGACGGGTACCCGCTTGCCTGCAAGGGGGAAGGTGGACGGGCCATCGGTCTGACCACCACGGCTTCGGCCATCGGGACCATGATCGGGATGCTCTTTGTGGTGTCCCTGTCTCCGCTCATTTCGGCCTTTGCCCTGCAGTTCACCTCCTTTGAATTCTTTCTCCTCGCCTTTTTCGGTATTCTCATCTCCGGAACCCTGACCAGCCCCGACCTTGCCTCCAAGGGGTGGATCTCCGGATTTCTGGGACTTTTTCTGGCCTGCGTGGGGCGGGACAAGCTCCAGTTTTTCCCGAGGTACACCTTCGGGTTTACAGAACTGGAAAGCGGCATCGAGATCGTGCCCGTGCTCATCGGGGCCTTCGGCATTCCCCAGATCATTCAGGTGCTCAAGGGGGATTTTTGCGAGCGCAAGGCCCAAAGTCTCCAGCGCATCCTGCCCGGATTCCGGGATATCGGCAAAAATATCGTGAACATCATCCGTTCGGCCCTTATCGGCGTGGGCATCGGTTCGGTACCCGGTATCGGTGAGGACATTGCCGGCTGGGTGTCCTACGGGGCGGCCAAGAATTCGTCCAAGTGCCCGGAAAATTTCGGTAAGGGTGAAATCGCCGCCGTTGTTTCAACAGAAACGGCCAACAACTCATGCATCGGCGGGGCCATGATCCCGCTGTTGAACCTGGGGATTCCCGGAAGCCCGCCCGCAGCCATGCTCCTGGGTGCCCTTATGCTTCACGGTGTCAACCCCGGTCCCATGATCTCCTTCGAGCATCCGACCTTCATCCTGGAGATCGCCGCCATCCTGACCCTGGCCTCCCTGGCCATGTGGGTGAGCGGCATGCTTCTGGCCAAGCAGGTGGTCAAGGTGCTGCGCATCCCCCCGGCCATCTTCATGCCGGTCATCGGGCTGCTGTGCATCATCGGTTCCTATGCCCTGGGCATGAATATTTTCAATCTCTACCTCATGCTACCCGTGGGCATCGTTGCCTATTTTCTGACGGAAATGGGCTATCCCATCGCCCCCCTGGTCATCGGGGTTATCCTGGGCCCCATGGCCGACGAAAACCTTCGGCGGGCACTCATGGTATCCCAGGGCAGTTTCATGCCCATTTTCCAGCGCCCCGTGGCCCTGACCATCTTCGTGATCATCTGCCTGACCCTGGCCAGCCAGCTCCCCGTGGTCCAGCGCTTCAAGAAGCGGATTTTCGGTTCCTGCACCCTGGAAGCCCCGGAGCCTGCCACCTGTGAGTCAGCGAAAGATTGATA
>CAYWJL010000237.1:0-3558 GCA_964458145.1 uncultured Desulfovibrionales bacterium
AGAAATCGAGGCGGAGCTGGGTGGGGACGTGGAGTGAGCTGAAAAAATCGGAAGGTGTGCGTTTGTTGATTTTTTTCTGGTGTTCCGGAAGTTTCCTCTCCTTACTTTTTCATTCGAGAAGCAGATTCTCGAATCGTATCTCATCCAATCGTTTATCTTCTTCATCGGTCAATTCAATTCTTTCTCCATTCATAGTCCGAAACAAGGGGGCATCGGGTAGAAGGAGCTGATGACTCTCGAAAAAATTGTCGAAGATATCTGGTGAAGTCGTTATCCTGGCAGGCTCGACATGTCCGGGAATCGTCAGAGCGTAGGAGCCATGGTCAAGCGGGCGGCATTCCGTACCGGGAGGAAGCAGGGTTTCCCGGGCGAGAATCTGATCCATATGTTCCGAACGAAAAGGGGGATCTGGAAAAGCGGGTACTGCGAAGCTGCTTTCGGAGATGTCATCTATGTCGAATCCCGTCTGCCGGTTTTCTTCGATGGTATCCTCGAGATCTGACAGGTCGGCATATCTGGCTTATTCCAAAAGGACAAATCCTGCCAGTTTTGGGGAACGCGCATATGTCTATGAATGTCCAGAGGCCAGGTTGAAAGGAGATCTGCCAGACGCCTCGACCATGACGAACCCGGGGCGATCCTTTTGAGCATGGTTTGCACCAGGGCCAGGGAGAAGTAGGGGGAGGTCGGATTGATCCCGGTGTGGGTATACCGGGAGGGATTTTTGGCTCTCGGAGGAAACGAATGGTTCCAGAAGCGGCCGTGATGGGCGACGTTGTTGCGGATGAGGGTCAGGGCATGGAGCCAGGAAGAGAGATGCTTGAAATAGATGTCGAACGGTTTGGCGATTTTTTTGCGGAGTCCCGCTTCCCTGATGGCTTCGTACAGTTTGGACCATGTGCCTAAAGGAAGGACCTCGATGACCATCCAGGACGGAGGCAGTGATGGCGATGCATACGTTTCGAAGTAGTGGGAACAGGCGGTATTTCTCCGGGAAGTCCTGTTATATCCTGTGCATGTCTCTACATTCCGGATGAATGTCTCGTGGGTGAACCGAGGGGAGAGATGGCGGGCATCAAGATACCAATGCGGTCCGAGCTGTTCGCTCATGACATTGGAAATACTGGTTCGCGCAGAGATTTCAATCCGTTCAAGCGCATCCATGACCAGGATGCGGAGTTTGCGATCGGCGATATACAGGTCCAGGATGTGGTCAAACGTGGTCCCTGAATCAAAGATGTCTTTGTGCTTTTGGAAGGGGATGTAATACGCGGAAAGGCGATAGTATCCGATGGTTTTGAGGTATCGTTCCGTCCTGGAAGAATCCGGGATGGTCAACCCCCTGGATCGGAGCAGGATGATCTGATCGGAGATGGGTAAGGCGGGTTTTCTGAACTCTTTCATGGTGTTCCCCAAAAAAAACCTACCGACCCCGCTTGCGCGTGTTACCCATGAAAACATGGAGGTCGGTAGGTATTATTCAAATTCAGAAAAAATACAGATAACCGCGCAGCAGGGGGTTGTCAATACAGCTTCAGGAAGAAAGCAGGAGAATCCGCAGGGCAGCCAGAACCAGCCTCGGTTTTTTGCGGTGCATGGCCATACCCAGCCAATACCCTGCCTCTTCTCTGGGCATGATATCGACTCCTTCGGCGACTTTGCGAATGCGATCGATGTTGCGCATGGGGGCAAGGGTTCTGAACAGCAAGCCCACCCCAAGAGCTGTTTCCGCTTTCTGAATTGATCCCTCAGTTCCGGACTGGAGACAATAGGCGTGAGCGAATCCCTGTTGATGTACCCAAGAGACAAATTTGCAGAAAATCGCAGTATCTGCATATTCCTCGGGGGCGTTTCCGGAAACCACGCGGGGCAGATCGGCTGCGAATTCTTCGTCCCTGACTCGTCCGTCAAGGAGGTCATGCCTCGGAATGCGAGCTCAAGAAACAACCCTGTGCCGAGTATGCCTCGGATGGTTTGATAAACTTCATAGGGGGGTCTGAGCAGATAGCGGCAGCCCTGTCTGTTCAACGAAAATATTGTGGAGTCACGCTAAAACGATCGTATTTTCCTCCCCAAGTCGTTCGGTACCACAACAACGAACCGTTTTCCCTCCTTGACCTTGAGTAACAGACCCAGTTGGTCCGCTAGAGTGAGCAAGTCCTTTCTGGCGGTTTCGTAGACAATGCCGTGCAGTCGTTGGTGTTCCCGAATCGTGTACATGTGGCCCGGGTGATGGAGACCATATTGCACTACGGCCAACTGGCGGGAATTGAGACGGGCTCGCAGAGGGCTGTCATCCGGCAGCACGGCTTCGAGATTTTTGGCCTCGAGCTGTTTGTGTTCGATGTCCTTCTCCAACTCTTCCACGGCGGCAGCAAGAACGCGTAAGTGATGATCGATGAAGTAGGTCACATCGTTCCCGTCGGTTTCCGTCAAAAGAAAGGCTCGGGCGTATTGGGTCGGGGTTTTCTTGAGAACCGAGGAAATGGACAGGTGCCCGAGCAATTCATACCCCTGCTCGGCAACGGCTTTGTAAAAAAGGGCACGGGCGGTTCTGCCGTTTCCATCCACAAAGGGATGATCGTAGGCGAGCATGAAATGAAGGATGATGGCTCGGATGACGGGATGAATGAAAGGCGCATTTTTCTGCTGGTTGGCAAATGCGCAGATGCTTTTCAGCCTGGAGGGAAGTTCTGACGCGGGAGGGGGGACGTGCAGCACCCTGCGCTGATCATCCACGACACAGATGTCATCGCTATCTGTTCGAAAACGTCCTGCTCTGCCAGGTTCATCCAGGGTGTTTTCGGTCAGAATACGATGCAGCTCAAAGAGCATGTCGGGAGTCAACGGGTCATCTTTGATATCCTGGATGAATTGCATGGCCAGATAATTATTTGCGATCATCCGCTCCCCTTTGTCGCGTGGGGGACGCCCCATACGCAACATGTTCCGGGCCTCTCTGCTGGATGTGCCTGCGCCTTCCAACTGGCTGGAGCTGATGGCTTCCTCGGCCAGGTGTTCCGGCAGCAGGGTGGCCGCAATGGGATACTTCAGGCCCGGAGAAGCCGTTGTTCGTGTGTGAATATCCAGCCAATGCAGCCGGCCGTGAGTTTCCGGTGTGGTGCAGAACCAAAAAGAATTCCCGGATGTGTCCACGAACGGGAGGGGGAGAGCCATTTGCTCTCTGGCCGCTTTCATCCCGCTCCACCATTGCTCCGACGTCATTCCGGAAGGCGGCTCCAGATGTCTGAGTTTGTCCCAATGCAGATAGCGTCCTTTGGGGTCTGTCGGTCCCAGGGATACAATGCGTGCGTGCAGATCCGGATCGGCAGTGGTAGTTCGCAAGATTGAAGTATGATCCGGCGGGGTAAGAGGGAATTTCATAGAGTAAATTCGATGGGTTGAGAGAGATTATTATAAATACTATTCTTTCTGAAAATAGTATGTAGTCAAAAAGTGAATAATGTAAAGAGATGGATGGACGTTTTGGGATCTTTGTATCGACCGGGTGAACGGGGGGGCGGGAAAGGGGCACGGCGCACCGTGCCCCTACGGGAT
>CAYWJL010000237.1:3585-4172 GCA_964458145.1 uncultured Desulfovibrionales bacterium
GTTTTGCAGAGGGGTTGGATCGATGGGGCTGATTGGGGGAGGGGTGTGGCTGTCGAGGTTGCGGTGTGTTGGCATCAGGTTGTGATCGATGAATAGGGGGATTTTGCAGATCAATCCAGCAAAGCATCCCCATTGGTCAGCAGATCCTGGATCTCCGAGTCTGTCAGGTGCAACCGCTTCGCAAGCAGCCCGATTTCTTCCGACGGATCGAACAGAGGGTAGTCGCTGCCGAAAAGAATCCGTTCCCTGGGGTGGCAATGGAAGATCGCTTCCAGCAGATCCTGGGGAATGGTGAACAGGGAGCTGGAGGTGTCCAGATAGACGTTTTTGCCGGCCAGGTGGTCGCAGACGTATTCCCAGTGGTGGTAGCCGCCGAAATGGGCTGCGATGACCGTGAGGAAGGGGAAATTGTGGATGAGTTCGGCCACCTTCTGGGGACTGGAGGCGTTTTCTTCGGGCGGGGTCGTGTCTCCCACGTGGAGCATGATCACGAATCGGGTGCCGATGGCTTCGTAGATGGGGGCGAGGCGTAGACCTTCTTCAGTTCTTGCATCGCGGACCCTCCTCGATGAGTCCAGTATAGGGAA
>CAYWJL010000238.1:0-4145 GCA_964458145.1 uncultured Desulfovibrionales bacterium
TTTTTATCCTTCACTTGATACAATCATGTGGTCACGGGTAATCAAGTGTTTCATCTTCGTATATCTCTATAAACGTCCCGATAGTATCCACGAGAGATGCCAATGGATGTTGTTCGTTGCCTTTCACCTCATCAAGCAAACGATCGAGAAGTGCAACAAGGTTTTCATCTTCTTCTTCAGAATGTGGAACAGATAAAATATCCTTGATCGATGGCCATATAGACGCAATATATTCAAGACGCTCGTTCATTATATCTCCTTGGATGATGAACATTCCGGCCTGGTTTTCCACCGTTTGTGCATCCAGAACCACTGCTCGGGATGCTCTCGAATCACCTCTTCCACGGCTCGGGTGTAAAATTCGGCAATGGCCCGAATATTTTCATCCCGTGTGCCTGTAAGTGCTGCCGTATCAAGAGTCTCGCTGACGTGGAGTCTGTACATCCCCTTTCCCTCTCGTAGCAGAAACACCGGCTGAACCAGCGCCTTGGCCCGCAAAGCAAGCAGAGCCGGGCCCATGTTCACGGCTGCGGTCTTGCCGAGAAAGGGTAGGAACACGGCTTCGTCGCGCGAGCAGTTGTGATCCACAAGAAAAGCGCTCATCCCTTTGTTCTTCAGACATTTGAGTACCTTTCGGGCGGCATTGCGGTGGGCGAGAACCTGAAGATGCCCCACACTTCGCAGGCGCAGCATGAGCTCACCCAAGGCTTTATCCTTGGGAAGCCTGACCACCACCTGACAGGGCGTCTCCGGCACAATGAGCCGGCACAGCCCCCCCAGCAGTTCCCAGCTTCCCATGTGCCCTGTCACCACCACGACCGGTCGATTCAGGGAGAAAACCCGGTTCACGCGGCTGCGGCCTGTGGCAGAGATTTCGATATGATCACGCATGAAAACAGGGTCCATCTGCCTGGTCAGAAAAATCTCTCCAAAGGCCTGGGCCGCATGGGTAAAACTGGCGCGCGCAATATCCTTTGCCTTATCCCGGGGAACCTGCAGTCGTTCCTGAATGGTGGCAACAGCCATGGCACGCCGTGCGGGCAGAAGATGCCAGAACAACCACCCCACCACCCTGCCGAAACCTTCGACCCCGGAAAGGGACATTCGGGAACAAACGGCACCTATGGCCGTGTATATAAGATCGCGCATAAACAGGTTCTCCCTTTTGTAAATTCCAGGATACCGTACACCTCATAAATCAACCGGACAGAACAAATGTATCCAAAAAGGGCAGACACACAGGTCTGCCCCTACGGTGGTCGGTTGATCGGGCGTCAGAAGCATATGATATCAGGCCAAGGATTCCAATGCAGCGGCCAGCCGTTCCTGTTCACCGGCCATGGTTGACGCATTCAATTTGGCGGGAACCATATACGGCTCCCCATAGATGGCCTCACACCGGGCAAAGGGCATGGGCAACTGAAACTTGTCCCAGGCCTTGTGAAACACCTTGGCCCGGCTGATGCGGACCCGCACCGGCATGATGGGCACCTGCGCCTTGGAGGCCAGAAAAATGGCCCCGGGCTTGGCCTGATGCCGGGGACCACGAGGGCCGTCCACGGTCAGCACCACATGCCGTCCTTTGGTACGAACCTCCTTCATGGCGGCAAGCAGGGCCTTGAGTCCTTTGCGGGAACTCGATCCCCTGACCGTACCGTACCCCAGACCTTCCATGACCCGGGCCAGAATTTCCCCGTCCTTGCTGCTGCTGACCACAGCGACCACGCCCTCGTTTCTGTGCAGATAGGTCAGGGGAAAGAGCTCGTCGTGCCACAGGGCAAAAATCATGGACCGCCCCTGCTCTTCCATGGATGTCATGGCCTGGTAATTGACGCGGGAAAATCGCAATGTGCTTCCCCACAACCTGAAAAGGCCGGAAACAACCGGGGCGAGATGATAGAGTTGCATGAAAGTCCTTGATGTTCGTGAGACAAAAGAATGGTCGAAAAGGGTATTTCTAGGGGCGCCGGGAAGAAAGGTCAAACCATTTGCGTTTGCCTGGCGAACGCACTAACTGTCAGTTCTCTTTGGTTTGTTTTGATCGGTATTCAAGCCGGTTGTATGATTCAACCTTACCAGGAACATATTTCACCATGTCCACACAGCGCATCCGTCTGACCATCACCGGTCAGGTTCAGGGGGTGGGATTCCGCCCCTTCATCTATTGTCTGGCTCATGAATCGGCTCTCACCGGTTCTGTCCTGAACGCTCCGGAAGGGGTGATCATCGAGATCCAGGGCGATCCTGCCTTTATAGCCTCCGTCGAAGAAGGTCTGGAAACACGTCTGCCTCCTCTGGCCAGGATCGTTTCCTGCGACCGCGAAGCGATCTCGCCCCTGTCCGATGATCGGGAATTTGTCATTCTTGAGAGTACCCAAGGTGAAGGCCATCATGTGCTCATCTCCCCGGATGTGGCCACCTGCGCCGACTGTATCGACGACATCTTCGATCCCGGCAACCGCCGGTACCTCTACCCTTTCACCAATTGCACCAACTGCGGTCCCAGATACACCATCACCCGGTCCATTCCCTATGATCGGGACAAGACCTCCATGGCCTGCTTTCCCCTGTGCCGGGATTGTGATCAGGAATACCGCGACCCCCTGAACCGTCGCTTTCATGCCCAGCCCAATGCCTGCCATGCATGCGGGCCCACAGTATGGCTGACCGACGGGGTCGACCACCGTGTCTGCCCGGACGACCAGGCCATCGAGGCTGCAGCCAAGGCCCTGTTCCAGGGAAAGATCGTGGCCATCAAGGGGCTTGGCGGATTTCATCTGGCCTGTGACGGGAGCAGCGAGGACGCTGTCGAACTCTTGAAGACCCGCAAACATCGCTGGGGTAAACCCCTGGCCATCATGGTTCCGGATGTGGCAACTGTCGAAGCCGTCTGCGAGGTGCGTGACAAGGACAGAGACCTGCTGACCGGCCACATCCGCCCCATCGTGGTCATGGCGAGGAAACCCCGTTCGGGTCTGGCCAAAGGACTTTCCACGGATACGGATTTTCTCGGCGTCATGCTCCCCTACACGCCGCTGCACCACATCCTGCTGCGCCATTATGCGGGATTGTGCGGCAGCGAGCGAGTCCCCGCCCTGGTCATGACCTCGGGCAATCTCAGCTCCGAACCCATCTGTCTGGGCAACCGGGAAGCCCTGGGTCGACTGCAATCCATTGCCGATCTCTTTCTGCTCCACAACCGGGACATCCTTATCCGGTGCGATGATTCCGTGGTGCGCAACAATCAGGACCATTTCCAGTTCATGCGCCGGGCAAGGGGATACACGCCGGGCCCCATCTTTCTGGCCGAAGACGGAGAATGCGTCCTCGGAGTCGGCCCGGAACTCAAGAACACCCTGTGTTTGACCAAGGAGAACCAGGCCTTTGTCTCCCAGCACATCGGAGACATGGAAAACCTGGAAACCTTCGACTTTTTCAAAGAGATCGCCGCCCATCTCGAGGACATTCTTCAGGTCGTACCCAAGGCCATTGTCCGGGATATGCATCCCGACTATCTCTCATCGCGTTTTGCCGATGACTATGAGGATATCCCCGTATTCACGCTGCAGCACCATTTTGCGCATATCCATGCTGTTCTGGCGGAAAATCGTTTTCAGGGATCGGCTTTGGGACTGGCCCTGGACGGTACCGGGCTTGGCGATGACGGCACCTTGTGGGGAGGGGAACTTCTCGGAGTGGACACGCAAACCCTGGAACACATCCGACTGGGACGTTTCGACCACCTCCGCCTGCCCGGGGGTGAGGCGGCCATCAAGGAACCCTGGCGCATCGCCCGGAGCATGCTCGCGGATCTGGGAGTGGACGCACCGTCCAAACGACCATGGCCCTGGCTGGAGGAGTTTGCGAGTCAGGACAGATTCATTCCCCAGATGCTGGCCAAAAACATCAACGCCCCGGTTTCGTCGAGCTGCGGCCGGTTGTTCGATGGTGTGGCCGCGCTCCTTGGTCTCAAACTGACCATTGCCTACGAAGGCCAGGCTGCCATTGTGCTGGAAGCTGCTCAGGATATGACCGTGGATACGGGATATGCGTGCGAAATTCGCGAAAATGACGGGATGGTGGTGCTGAATACCCGGGATCTGTCCGCCCAGTGGGTTGAACATTGGGAGAGGGGAACGAGTCCC
>CAYWJL010000239.1:0-2505 GCA_964458145.1 uncultured Desulfovibrionales bacterium
TCGTCCCCAGATCCGGCCCGGGAAGAAAGGGATAGTCCAGTTCGACCTCATAGCCGTGGTTCCTGAGATGTGATGCGATGAGATCCAGGCCGAATGGATAGACCTGCTTCACCAGATAATAGGGATCGGTGTACAGGAGAAGAATTTTTTTCATGGAGCACCCTGCTGTGCCGGCGGTTGCCCCGGTATCCACTCGGCCAGGGTGTTGCTGTAGAACATGCCCATGACGCGAGCCGTCCCGCCCATGGAGGCCTGGATTTCAGCCATGAATTCCCCGGGATCATATCCCTTGCGAAAATGCAAAGTCGGACCATCCTGGATGACATAGCCGTCGGCAAAGGTGCCGACAATGCGATGCTTGTTCTGCACCGGCCACTTTCCCTGCACGCAGAGATACGCCCTGCCCGAGGCCCCGGTGCATGCCGCAATGTCCGCATACACGAATTTTCGTTCCGCAGGAGGCAGGATGTTCAGCACATAGTTGCACACAACCACATCATAGGTTTCTTGGAGCACCGACCGGTCCGGGAAAAAATTGGGGTCATAATCGTTCACAACCACGGCCCCGGCACCCAGCAGAGTCTTTTTGGCAAAACGGTCCAGCCCGGTCCCAAGATGCAGAACCCGCTTGCCCGCGACCAGCCCGTCCTTGCAGATGCGCACCACGGGCTGGGAAGGATTTCTGGTATGGTCCAGAGCCGTTGCCCGGGACAGAGTACGCGAAGGATCGAGCTTACCGGCCTCAAGAGCCTTGACGTCGGCATCCAGAGCCGCATCAATTGCTTCCTGAGGAACCGACCACCCTGTTTGCGGATGAAAGACATAATCCCGGGCGCAAGAACCATGAACCGTCCATGACCCATTGGCATGACGCTCGATGATCCATCCGACCCGTTTCATGGTTTCCGAAAGTTTGGCCATAAACAAACCTTCCCTACTCCCCGAAAAGCTGTTCATGAAATCCCATGATGGAAGAACTCCCGCTTTTTTTCTGCTTGCCCGTACTCGGGCAGAACACCGGATCATACCCAAGACTGCGGGCCTGCTTGAGCCGTACCCCCTGCCCCACAACCGGACGGATCTGGCCATTCAAGTCCACCTCCCCCCAGAACACGGCTCGTTCCGGCAAAGGGCGGTCATAGACCGACGAAAGAATGGCGGCCACGAGTCCCAGATCCACGCCCGGATCGCTGAGTTTCAGCCCTCCGCCTATCTTGGCGTAGATGTCCAGCTGGCCGAGATTGATCCGGAGCCGTTTCTCCATGACCGCCAGAATGAGGTTAAGCCGATTGGCATCGAGCCCCAGGGCCGTGCGCCGGGGAAAGGTCAGATAGGTCCTGCTGGCCAGGGCCTGGACCTCCACGGCAAAGGGACGCTGGCCGTCCAGTCCCATGACCACAGCCGTGCCGCTGAGCCGTGCATCCCGGTCCTGGAGAAAAAAGGTCGACGGGTCCAGAACCACCCGCATGCCCGACGACTGCATTTCAAAAAGAAGCAGCTCATTGGTCGGACCGAACCGGTTCTTGAGCACGCGGAGCATGCGGAAAAGATGGTGTCGGTCCCCTTCCAGGGAAAGGACCGTGTCCACCATGTGCTCCAGGAGTTTCGGCCCTGCGATCTGCCCGTCCTTGGTCACGTGACCGACAATGACCACGCACACGCCGGTTTCCTTGGCCTTCTCGATAATCTGCATGGCCACGGAACGAACCTGACTGACGCTTCCCGGAATACCGTCCACGGCCCCGGATGCCATGGTCTGCACGGAATCGAGGATGATCAGCCCGGGACGATTCCTGCCCTCCATGACCTCGAGGACATCCTCGATCTGATTGGTGGCCATGGCCAGAACGTTTCCCAGTTCGAGGCCCAGACGAACCGCTCTTCCCTGGAGCTGCCCCAACGACTCCTCGCCCGAAACATACACACTCCTTCGACCGGCCCCGGCAGCGCAGGATGCCAGCTGCAGCAGCAGAGTCGACTTGCCGATGCCCGGTTCCCCCCCGACCAGAAGGACAGCCCCGGGAACAAGCCCCTTGCCGAGCAGCCCGTCCAAGCCCTCGATGTGCGTGGGTATATGCTCAAGCCGGGTTTCCGGCGGCGGATTCTCCAGACTGACCAGCTCCGCACCCTCTTTCAGGGACCTGACAGGTCGGTCCTTGGCCACGACATCGGCTTCCAGGGTGTTCCACTGCTTGCACCCCGGACATTGCCCCATCCACCGGGGAGTGGTTGTCCCGCACTGGGAACAGCGATAGATTTCCTTGGTTTTCATGAAGATTTTCCGTTTTTCGGCAAAACAAAAGGGCGACCTGTGGGACCGCCCTTTGTGCAATTGTCATGGGTAACAGCATTCGATGTCATGAGGTTGGGAGACTGAAGAAAATGAATAAAAGTCAGACCCGATTCGTCATCCCGGCGAAGGCCGGGATCGTGGACGAATTGGAGTCTGTACCTGATGCCATCAAGATCCCGGATCAAGTCCGGGATGACGATATATTCCAAGCT
>CAYWJL010000239.1:2515-4137 GCA_964458145.1 uncultured Desulfovibrionales bacterium
CGCCCTATGTTTAATTATCAGACATTGATTTGTAATTATTAAGGTTTTACGTTTTATGTTTTATGTTTTAGGCTTTAGAAACCCGAGGTCGCAGGTCCGAAATCGCTAACTCAATGAAACGCTGTTCCCTTACCCCTTAAACCTTAAGCCTTAAACCTTAAACCTTGAACCCAACACCTAAAACTGCCCTTCATCCTTCCGGCGGATCCTTGACCTCGATGGGTTCCAGGGCAAACTCGTTCAATTCCTTGGGCGGGTTGGGGAAAACGACCATGAAGGGGACCCCGGTTCCGGGCTTGAGATTGGTGTTGTTGGTGAGAATGCCCACCTTGGCGGTGAGGGCCGATTCCAGTTCGTCCTTTTTGAGAACCTGGAGCTGGAAATAGGAAACCACGTTACCGCACATGAATTCCTTGGACGCAATGACATTGCCCTTGTCGTCAAACAGCTTGATACGCAGCTTGATCAATTCCTTGGGGACCTTGAATCCGTTCACGGCCTTGCCTTCGACCACGAAGACCTGGCCTATCTTTTCATTCTTCACAAAGTACTGACGGACATTTTCCAGGGAGATCTCCGGAATGACCGCATCTTTGTCCTTCTTCAGCTCCTCGACCTTCTTGCCGGTAAACGCTCCTGTACCGGTATTGTCGAGAAGTTGCGGAGCATAATAATACATGCCGATGCCCACACCGACCAGGATGAGGATCAAAAGAAGCAACCAGAGAAAAATCTGCCTGCCACGTCCCTTTTTCTTGGGTGGTGCGGGGGCAGAGGGCGGTTGTTCGTCTTTCCCACTCTCACCTGAAGCTTCTTCGGCATCGAAAAAAGCCGGGGCGTTGCTGAAAACCTGATCGACCGTTTCCTCGATGGACTCTTCGGAAAGAGGGAAAACCTGGAAAACATGCCCGCAACGTGTACACCGGACCTTGCTTCCCTCGGGACCGATCCGTTCATCATCCAGATTGTAGCGGGTATCGCACTCGGGACATTGTACAATCATACCGACCTCACATCATACATTGGAAAAAGCGTCGTCAGCCCACGCGGCACATGTCACGCATCAGAAAAGGACCTTCGGGGATTCGATCCCCAGCAGTTCAATCTTTGAAAATCAACTCGTAAATCCCTTCCAAACCACGATATTTTTCATCGTAGTCCAGCCCATATCCCACAATGAATCCCTTGTCCAAGGTGAAACCGGGAAAATCAACGGTCACGTCCAGCTCCCTGCGCTCGTTCTTGTCCACCAGGGCGGCGATGGCGATGGACCGGGGATTGCGGGTCTCGAGAACCTTGGTCAGATACTCCATGGAATGGCCGGTGTCCACGATATCCTCGATAACGAGAACGTGCTTGTCTTCGATGGAAACCTCCATGTCCTTGGAAAAAATCATCTTCCCACCCCGCGATGTCCCCCCGGCATAGCTGGCCAACCGCACGAAATCCAGTTCGGGATCGATGCTCAAACTACGCATGAGATCGGCAAAAAACACGAAAGCGCCCTTGAGCACGCACACACAGACCAGGGGTTCGTCCTTGTAGCGGTCTGAAATTTCCCGGCCAAGCTCCCGGACACGATCGGCAATGACATCCTTGTCGAACACAACTTTCTTGTTCAT
>CAYWJL010000240.1:0-4120 GCA_964458145.1 uncultured Desulfovibrionales bacterium
CACGGGCTTCCAGGGGGAAGATCTCGGCGCAGATGACCCAGATCAAGGGGCCCAGGGAGAACCCGAAGGCCAGAAGATAAACCAGACAGGAGCCGAGGATGACGGCCTGTCCCTGGTGGTTGATCGGTGTTATCGGGGTCGGACCTCGCTATTTGGCCGGAATAGTATTATAAAAATCCCAAAGCAAGCCGTTTTCACCGTTTAGAACGGCCATTTAATCTTAATGCATGACTCTCCAACTCCCTTCCCCGTCTTCAGCGACCCGTACAGAGTCATGCCATCAAATCCATACGAAAAGTGAACCTTAAAAGTGCCGGCCTGTGAGCTTTCAGAGCCGGCACGAGCAGTAGTGGTTATGGAGCAGACAGCAGGATTCAGAGTGGGATTGGGAAAATCCGAGGGGCGTCATTTGAACGGGCAACCCTTTACCCTTGCCCGGATATGAGCAATCGTCTACGCATAGCGGGAACATGCTGCAGTTATCGCGATGCGGCGAAATGCGAGTTTGACCGCATATCCCCGGCAACCAGGAGTACGACCATGAAATTTCCTTACGGGCTGACCGATTTCAAGGAAATCGTGACCGGTGATTATTTCTATTGTGACCGCACAGACAGGATTCCCCTGCTGGAAACGTCCAAATCCCAGTTGTTTATCCGTCCTCGGCGCTTTGGCAAAAGCCTGCTCCTCTCCATGCTCGAGCATTACTATGATGTGGCCGGAAGGGATGCATTCGATGCGGTTTTCGAGAAATTGCAGATCGGGAATCGACCTACGGAGTCCAGGAACTCCTATTTCATCCTTCGCTGGGATTTTTCCTGTGTTGATGCGAGCGGGAGTACGGAGGATATCAAGCGGTCCCTCTTCGATCATATCAATGACAGTATCAGGGCGTTTTATACCGTGTACGCGCATCGAGGTTTCGAACTTCCCGAAATAATCATCAACGAGCAAAACGCTTTCTCATCGATACGTTCGTTGGTCACATCGGTCAGAACGAGCGCCTATCCCATTTACCTCCTGCTGGACGAATACGACAATTTTGCCAACACCGTCATGATGCAGGGTGGCAGAAGTCGGGAACGGTATGCCGAGCTTGTCCATGATCAAGGCATCTTGAAGACCCTGTTCAAGGTGGTCAAATCTTCTACTTCGAGTACCGGGTTTGACCGGGTTTTCATCACCGGTGTTTCACCCGTTGTGCTGAGCGATGTGACCAGCGGGTACAATATCGCGAGCAACATCTATTTTGAACCCGAATTCAATGATGTGTGCGGATTCAGGGAAGGGGAAATCGAACGTGTTTTGCATGATCTGGCAGCCGGGTGCGGTCTGCCTGCGGATCGTGCGGACCAGGCTCTGGAACTGGCTCGAACCTATTACAACGGGTATCGTTTCTGCCGCGAAGAGACACAAACCGTCTACAATCCGACCCTGTGTCTCTATTTTTTCCAATACTTCCAGAAGCGGTGCGCGTTTCCGCGAAAGATGCTGGATGCCAATCTGGCCGTGGACCGGTCCAAATTGTTCTATCTCTCCGGGATTCCCGTGGGACAGGACATTCTGGGATCTTTGATGCAACGGGGGCAGGAACTGGGGGTCGACGATATCCATGACCGTTTCGGTCTGGATGAGATGCTGGACCAGTCATTCCACGACCAGGCGTTTCTGCTCTCTTTTCTGTACTATTTCGGCGTACTGACCCTTTCACGAGAGGATGATCAGGGCGAGCTCAAGATGAAGGTGCCCAATCTGGTGATGCAAAGCCTGTATGTCGAGCGGATGCAGATGATGCTGCTGCCCGATCCCGCCACCAGGGATGCCGGACAGCATGCGGCCAAGCTGGTCTATAAAGAGGGGGACATCGCTCCTTTGTGCGCATTTATCCAGGAAACCCTGTTTCAGGTTTTCAGAAACCGCGACTATCGCTGGGCCAACGAACTGACCCTGAAGACCGCGTTTCTGAGCCAGCTCTACAACGACATCCTGTTCATCATGGATTCCGAACCCGAAATCGGCCGGGGCTATGCGGACATGACCATGATCATCCGGCCGGACATGCGGCGGCTCAGGATTCTGGATGTGCTTCTGGAATTCAAGTTTATCACCCTGAAGGAGCTGGGCAGGATAGGGGAGCAGATCAGAAAATTGAGTCAAGACGAGGCGGCTTCACTTCCTGTCGTGGCCGGAGCGTTTGAAGAGGGAGAGGCGCAGGCTCGCACCTATGGCATGGAGCTGGACCGAAAATATGACGATCTCCGGCTTCAGACATTCGTGATCGTATCGCTGGGATTCGAGAGGGTCTTGTGGCGGAAGATCGCGTGATGATGGTGTGATTTTCGGGATGGTTGGGGGTATTGGTGCAGTTGCAGAGGAAGATGCAGGTGGTTGATATAAGGTGAATCCCAATAGCTGTACAGCCGAGCAGGTTGTCGAAGCCAAGTTATTTTATGGTTTCCTGTAATTCCAGAAATTGTAACTTCACCGATATTCTATGTGCCAAAATAGGTCGTTCTTTAACCTGAGAACATCCATTATGAGAGGATATCAGGAAACCTGATATCCTGGAAAGGCGAAGTGCCACATAGTTCCAGCAATTCCCGGTGAAAATAGTCATAAACGCTATTATTTCGGCTAGATTCGTAGGGGCGATTCACGAATCGCCCGTTTTTTCGAGCCCCGGGAGGCGAGAAAAAACAAAGGGTTGGGCATGGATCTAACTGGACCGGGATATCCTGAAATGGTTCTTTGGGAGGTGACACAACGGACGGTCAGCATGAAGGATCGTCTCCCCGGGGATTTTTTAGTGCCAGCAATATGAGGCCAGTCGCATCCCGCAAATGATCGGGTACTCGGTTTCCCTGATCGCTTTGCGTGCGAATTCCACGGCAGCATCGTGACGGGCGAAGGAAATTTTTGTATCCCTATTGTCGAGTGCCCTTTCCATGATGTTCGAGTAGCGCAATGCCCCGTTCGGCACGAACAGGTAAAAAACATTTTCCCCCCGACTGCAGTCCTTGTCCGATTCATCGAAATCCCAACGAAATTCAGCGCCGTTTTTATCAATGAGAAAGGTTCGCTGCATGACCCAGAGCGAGGCATAGCCCATGGGGATCGTACGGTATAAAAGGTCGTTGGTGTCGGAAAAGTCGTTCAGGTCGTCACCGAGATAGGAGATGGTCGTTCCCCGGTTGCACATATGCACGAAATACCTTCCCTGTCCCAGGGGATCGAAAGGATGCTCTCTGCTCCCGAGGGGATATTCGATCATCTCGATCGCCTCCAAGGGAGGTATGGGCTTGGTCCGATCAACCATCCCGGCCGTTAGGCGGGTACGTGCGCGTTCTTTGTCTTCCTCCAGCAAGCGGACGAGCCGGTCGGTCATCCTTGAAATGTCGTCGGTCATCTGTACTCCCAGTTGCCATGTGTGGGGGGGGCGAGTGCACCATTGATGGCTTACTATTCACGTCCAAATTTCAGCGTTGCAACATGCTGAAATTCAATAATCAATTTGAGCCGGATCAACACATTGTCAGAACCCTTGTTGTGATTACTGATCGAATGGAGATTGTTGACAGATTCTTGCGTTGAGGAGGGTAATCTGACGGTACAGGGTTTCCGTGCGAATGAGATGAACCCCGTTACGCTTGGCCGTGCGCACGGGTTCACCATAGATGGACTCGACTTCCATGGGTCTGTTATGCCGTGCGTCGAGCATCATACTGGGCATATAGGAGACCATGGCGTCGGTAAAGGACATCATTTCATCAAGATAGATGTCTGGAATATTTCTGTCCTGTGAGGCTGCGCCGGCCTGAAATCATTGTGAAACAGGAAATGAACATCACATCCGGCCTGGATGAGTTTTGCTCCGTAAAAGCATCCGATGGCACCGGACCCGATGATTCCATATCGTATTTTCATGGTCTTTTACTCCTTGTGGCGTATAAAAGCCGGGCATATACGGAGACGTCCGATAAAGGACAAGAGAGGGCCACATCTAAAATCGGCAAGATCTTCTCCGGGTTTGCGCCGGTTTATAACGGGAAGGCCGGGAAACTTTTTGGCTCCTCGCTGTTTCGTGTGGGTAACCAAAAAATCAAGCAGCACCGGGGGGATA
>CAYWJL010000241.1:0-4119 GCA_964458145.1 uncultured Desulfovibrionales bacterium
TCGGGCCTGGGCACCCGAGAAGGATTCTCAAAAATCGTCAGGGACCGGGATTTTCTCGCACAATGGAACATTCCCGGTGACAGCGCCGAAGGGTATCTCTTTCCAGAGACCTATCTTTTCCCCAAGACCACGATCATCCGGGAGACAGACACCGACAAAGCCTCTGATGCCGAACATGACCGGCGTATTGCCGAACGCCTGATTGCCATGTTCAGGGAAAAGACCACCAACCTGTTCCCCCCGGACATGTCGCCGAAGGCAGTCCGTGACCTCCTCACCCTGGCCTCCCTGGTGGAGAAGGAGACCTCCCGGGATGACGAGCGTGCCCGCATCGCCGGGGTCTACGCCAACCGGCTCAGAAAAAACATGCGCCTGCAATGCGATCCCACTATCATCTACGGCATCGGCCCGGATTTCGACGGCAATCTGAAACGTACGCATCTTCGCGACCGCTCCAATCCCTACAATACCTACATGCATGCGGGACTCCCCCCCGGCCCCATCTGCTCGCCGGGACGGGCCTCCATCGAGGCGGCCCTGCATCCTGAATCCCACACCTTTCTCTATTTCGTGGCCAGGGGAGACGGAAGCCATGTGTTCAGCAAAACCCTCAAGGAACATAACCGGTATGTCCGGAAATATCAGCTGCGACGATGAAGAATCGTTTCCCTCTGCATCCGTCACCGAGAGCACATGACGTTTAAAAAGCTGTTTGATTTTTCAGGGATAGAGGCGTATGTCACCCAATCGCAATAAGCAATGACAGCATAAGCTGATGAGGTTACGTGTTTCTTTTCCCAACTTTTTTCTGGAGGTAACATCCATGAAAAGATTGTCCGTCTTGTTGATCGCAGCAGCTCTCATGGTTTCCATGGGCCTGCTCTCAGCCGGCCAGGCCGTTGCCGGCAAGTCCATCAAGGTGGCGTTCGACGCCGACCCCGTCTCCCTGGATCCCCATGTCCAGCTTTCCGGAGGCATGCTTCAGTATTCACACATGGTCTTTGATCCGCTGATCCGCTGGAACCAGCAGATGGGTTTCGACGGTCGTCTGGCCACCAAGTGGGAACGTATCGATCCATTGACCATGCGTTTTCATCTCCGCAAAGGTATCAAATTTCACTCCGGCAACCCGTTTACAGCCAAAGACGTGGCATGGACACTGGACAGGCTGAAAAAGAGTCAGGACTTCAAGGCTCTCTTCGATCCGTTCACCAAACCGGTCATCGTCGACGACTACACCATCGATATCAAGACATCCAAGCCCTACCCCCTGGTCCTGAACATGTGCACCTACATTTTCCCCATGGACAGCAAGTTCTACACGGGCAAGGATGACAAGGGTATGGCCAAGGACACCATCATCAAGACCCAGTATTCCTTTGCCAACGAAAACGAATCCGGCACCGGCCCCTACCAGGTCACCTTCCGCGAACAGGGCGTGAAGATGGTCTTCACCAGATTCCCGGGCTACTGGGACAAGGCTGGTAATGTGGACGAAATCACCCTGACCCCCATCAAGAACGACGCTACCCGCGTGGCCGCGCTGCTTTCCGGCGATGTGGATTTCATCATGCCCGTTCCTCCCCAGGACTATAACAGGGTGGAAGGCAACTCCGACCTCAAGCTGGTCACCATGTCCGGCAGCCGGATCATCACCTTCCAGATGGACCAGAAGAAGCGCCCTGAGTTCCGGAACAAAAAAGTCCGTCAGGCCATGGTTTATGCGGTCAACAACGCCGGTATCGTCAAGAAAATCATGAAGGGAACCGCCACGGTTGCCGGTCAGCAGGGACCCGAAGGGTTTGCCGGATACAAGGCCAACCTGACACCTCGCTATGATCTCAAAAAGGCCAAGCAGC
Source organism: uncultured Desulfovibrionales bacterium (assembly GCA_964458145.1). Classification (GTDB taxonomy): domain Bacteria; phylum Desulfobacterota; class Desulfovibrionia; order Desulfovibrionales; family Desulfomicrobiaceae; genus Desulfoplanes. The sequence goes on from CAYWJL010000241.1 coordinate 1,860, forward strand.
TCATGAAGGAAGCCGGATACCCCGATGGTTTCTCCTGCTCCATGATCGCTCCCAACAACCGGTATGTAAAAGACGAACAGATCGCCCAGGCTGTTGCCGCCATGCTCTCCAAGATCGGCATCAAGGTGAACCTGAAGACCATGCCCAAGGCCCAGTACTGGGACGAATTCGATGCTCAGGTTGCCGACATCCAGATGATCGGCTGGCATCCCGACACCGAAGACTCCTCCAACTACACCGAATTCCTGCTCATGTGCCCCAACAAGGAAACCGGCTTTGGTCAGTACAACAGCGGCAACTACTGCAACAAGAAGGTTGACGAGCTGATCATGCAGTCCATGACCGAAACGGATATGGCCAAACGCAGCGCCAATCTCCAGGAAGTCGAGCAGATTCTCTATGATGACGCAGCCTTCATCCCCCTGCACTGGCAGAATCTCTCCTGGGCCTCCAAGAATGCTCTGATGATCGAACCCATTGTCAACGTCCAGAACTATCCCTATTTCGGGGACCTGGTCGTCAAATAAGTTTTGAAAACAAAAAGGCGGACCGCATTTCGGGTCCGCCTTTTTATGGATGATACAGGATATGATGATCCAGGATATAAGATATAGGATATAAGATTCAGGACGAAAAACCGGGCAAAATCGTCATCCCGGCGCAGGCCGGGATCTTGAAGGCCAACAATGTGGCCAAAACGCCAAGGCATCACCAGACACCTCAAGATCCCGGATCAAGTCCGGGATGACGACTCTGTCCGGATCTGCGCAATGCGTACTATATCTTACATCATATATCTTATATCCTTTACCCCGCTTTTCTCTCACCCTCCAACCCCGGACACCATTCCATGTTTGCCTTCATAGTCCGACGTATTCTCCAGGCCGTAGTCGTCATGTTCATCATCAGCGTGATCGGTTTTGCCATCAAGCAGAACGTGGGTGACCCGGTTCGCCAGCTCACCGGCGTCTCTGTCTCCAAGGCCGAACGCGAGGTCCTGCGCAACAAACTCGGGTTGAACGATCCCTTTCTCGTCCAATACGGCCGATTTCTGAGCAACGCGATCAAAGGCGATATCGGCCAATCCTATTTCTACAAGAAACCGGCCATGGAGGTCATCCTCAAGAAGGCCCCGGCCACCCTGGAGCTGGTGCTGTGCAGTTCCATCCTCATCGTTCTGGTGTCCATCCCCGTGGGTATCTACGCGGCCATCTATCCCAGACGCCTTTTTTCCCGGTTCGCCATGAGCGGCAGTATTGTCGGGGTCTCGTTCCCCGTGTTTTTGACCGCCATCCTGCTCGTGTATCTCTTTTCCATCAAATGGGGTCTGTTACCCTCGTACGGGCGGGGAGAAACCGTGAACATCGGCGGGTTCTGGGATACCGGCCTGCTCACATGGGACGGACTCAAGCATCTGATCCTGCCCACCATCTCCCTGTCCTCCATCATGCTTCCCCTGTTCATCAGGCTGATTCGTTCCGAGATGATGGAGGTTTTGCAGACCGATTACATCAAGTTTGCCTGGGCCAAGGGCATTCAACGGTGGCGGATCTGGTTCGTGCACGCCTTCAAGAACACCCTGCTGCCGGTCATCACCGTGGGCGGGGTCCAGCTGGGCATGATGATCGCCTACACCATCCTCACGGAAACGGTTTTTCAGTGGCAGGGCATGGGCTTCATGTTCCTGGAAGCGGTGGAACGGTCGGACACATCCCTGCTGGTGGCCTACCTCATCTTTGTGGGAGCCATTTTCGTATGCGTGAACACCCTCATCGACATCATCTACGGCCTGGTCAATCCCATGGTCAGGATCACAGGAAGGTCATAAATGGGACGCTGGAAAAAATTCAAGGAATCATATTTTCTGTACAGCTTTCTGCACGACAAGATCGCCATTCTCAGTCTGATCATCCTGCTCGTGCTGCTGATCATGGGCATAGGGGCACCGGCGTTTGCGCCGCACGATCCTTACGACACCACCACCATCGACATCCTGGACGCCGAGACCCCGCCGGTCTGGCTCGAGGGCGGCAATCCCGACTACAAACTGGGCACCGACGATCAGGGTCGTGACCTGTTCAGCACCATGCTCTACGGCATGCGCATCTCCCTGTTCATCGGCATCGGAGCCGTATGCATGCAGGCCTTTTTGGGCATCATCCTCGGACTCACGGCAGGCTATTTCGGGGGCAAGGTGGAATCCCTGCTCATGCGCATGGCCGATGTCCAGCTCTCCTTTTCCACCATGATGGTGGCCATC
>CAYWJL010000242.1:0-3521 GCA_964458145.1 uncultured Desulfovibrionales bacterium
GCCGTTCGTTTGGCTGTTCGACCTCGTGCTGGGCCTTTTTGAGATGCCGGCGGTTCAGGGCAAAGAGAACAATGAGCAGGGTTTCAAGATAAAAGAACAGGACGGTCAGCCAGATCCAGATCGTGTAGGCGTCATAAAAACTGAACGGCTTGTTGATGATGACGCTGCCTTCGGGGAGGCGGGATGAGGGAATGCCGAAACGTCGAAGCCCCTGGTAGTCGAAGAGCTTGGTGTCCAGGGATGTCGTCCGTTTGAAATGTGTCTCCGGGCGGTTTTCAAGGATGGTTTCCTTGATCATGTCACCCAGGGCCTCCCCCTGATGATAGCCGCTGACCACATGCCCGCCGATGACACCCGGAACCACACTGAAATCCGAGATCACGAATATGGGCTTGTCGGTCATGGCGGCGACGACCTCGGTGCCGCGTTTGTAGGAGAACCAATGCTCATCGTCGGTCCTGAACAGGACCGTGAACAGGATGACGGTATTCTCGGGAAGCTCGGCCAGACTTTGTTCAATCTGTTCGATGCTATGGGTGGCAACGTAGACAAAGTCCACTCTGTCGGCAAAGCCTGGTTGCAGACGCTGGATCCTGCGCACTCCGCCTTTACCCGTGGATGTCCGGTCGGCTATGACGGCGATGGTTGTTGTTTGGGGGAAAAGTTCCAGGGCCAGGTCGATATTTTCCTTGTCCCGCCATTGTTCGAAAATGCCCTTCATGCCCATTTGGGTGGCCAGGCTCAGCGTTTGGCTGTCGTTGATGCCGCAAAAGAATACCGGGGTTTCGGGGAAGAGTTCCTCCTGGTAGCGGAGCAGGAATTTGACCGCATTATCGTCACACGCCGCTATAAGATCGAAATGAAGATCGTTATATTTGAGGTGGTAGAGGGCGCGGAGTTTTTCGAAATAGGCATCACTGTGATGGTGCTTGGTATCCATGTACTCGAGGTAGAGGTTGAGCTCGTTTTTGGTCGAGTCCAGACTGTCGTAAAGGCCCTCGAGGATGCTGTCTGACCATGCATACCCGGGATGATAGGAATTAAGCACCAGGAGCCGCCGGCGCTGGGGATAGTCTGCGCCGGTCGCCAGGTTGGGAAGGAGAACGGCCAGGAGAGTGATCAGGATGCAAATGTGTCGCACTTGTGATCCGTGGGTGAGAGGACTGGAGTGCGCAGTACGCAGTATGCAGTGCGCAGGTCGGAAGACTGGAGTGCGCAGTGCGCAGTACGCAGTGTGCAGGTCGAAAGATGTTGTCGTCCCGGACGTGATCCGGGATCTTCATGGGTTTGGCGTTACATTGACGTTTTGGTCATGTTCCCGGCGTCGTAGGGGCGGACCTGTGTGTCCGCCCTTGTGGCTTGGTTTGACCATTGATGGCACAGATCACGAACCTTGGGTATTCCGGAAACAGGATCTCGATTTTTCATGTATGGAGCGTCAGATTTGGGCGGACACACAGGTCCGCCCCTACGATTGCAACATACAAGAGGGCTGCCCCCGTACTCTGAAGACCAGAAATGCCTACCCGTCAACAGCGGGTCGTTGTGGTGTGCAAAAGCCGTATTCGCGCAAGGCTCTCTATCTCCTCGGTCAGTGCCAGTGCCTGCACCAGGTCATCTGCCCAGACCACGAGGCCGTGATTTTCCATGAAGATGCAGGAGTGGGTCAGGGATGCCTTGCCCACGGCCTCGGCCAGTTCCTCGGTTCCGGGCATGATGGCCGGGACCGGGGTCATTTTTTGGGCGAACACCTTGCCCTCGAACAGGGGGAGATCCAGAAGAGTGTCGGTGTTCCGGGACAGGGAGAGGGCCAGCAAATGGGGAGGATGGGTGTGGACGATGGCCCGTGCTTCGGGTTGATCGGCATAGACGGCCAGGTGGACCGGTGTTTCCGAGGATTGCGGCGGGCCGGAGACAATCTCGCGGGTACCCAGATCCATGAGGGTCAGATCCTTGGGCGTCAGGTGGCCCTTGGCACTGCCCGTGCCGGTTATGAGCATGCGGTCGCCCGCTTTGACGCTGATGTTCCCGTTCATCCCGTTGAACAGTCCCCGTTGCCAGCCGTCACGGCCCGTGTGGATGATGGCTCGTACCATCTCGGGGTCGGGAGACGGGGAACCCGGTCTGCGTCCCGGCAGCAGAACCGGCTTGATATCCAGGACCGGTGTGTTGTCCATGGCCTCCATGGGGTGAACGGTCAGGACATTGTTCTGGATGTCCTGGATGATCACCTGATGATGGCCGATGGGATTGGGGCGGTCGGGGGAGCGGGTGGCAAAGACCCCGTGCACGATCCGGTCGGGATTTCCCTGAGGGTGGCATTGGAGCACGGTGCGGTCACCCCGGTCCAGCCAGGTGAGGACGATGATTTCCTGGCCGACTTCCAGACGGTGCATGGCCGGCAGGTACTCGCTGTCCAGTTCGATACGTGAGACAGGATCGTTGTCCCCGGCCTGCTTGGGGCATTCCTTGCGAGTGGCGAATGGTGAACGGACCCGGCCGATGGGGGTGAGCTGCATGGGTGTCTGGGACATGATTATTCCGGATAGATGGTTTTCCAGTGGCTGTAAAACGCCTCGTATCGATTTTCAAAGATGGCCGTGCGCGCCTCTTTGACCAGATCCAGGAGAAAATGGAGATTGTGGATGGTGTTCAGCCTGTAGGAGAGGAGTTCTTTGGCCATATAGAGATGACGCAGGTAGGCCCTGGAGAAGTTGCGGCAGGTGTAGCACGAGCAATGGGGGTCGAGGGGGGAGTCGTCTTCCTTGTACTGGGCCCGCTTGATGTTCACCTTGCCCTGCGAGGTGAACAGGGTGCCGTTTCGGGCATTGCGGGTGGGCAGCACGCAGTCGAACATGTCCACCCCGTTTCTGATGCCGTTGACCAGGTCCATGGGCGCTCCCACCCCCATGAGATACCGGGGTTTTTCCGAGGGCAGCAGCGGTGTGGTGTGCTCGAGCATGTCCAGCATCTCGGTCTTGGATTCGCCCACACTCAAGCCCCCGATGGCGTAGCCTTCAAAGGGAATGGACATGATCTCTTCGGCACTCTGACTGCGAAGATCCCTGAAAAATCCCCCCTGGACGATCCCGAACATGAGCTGGTCCCCGGTTTCTCCCCGGGTGTAGGCAGCCCGGCACCGCTTGGCCCAGGCCGTGGTCTTTTTGAGGGATTTGGCCGTGTAGTCGTGATCGGCTCCGTAGGGAACGCATTCGTCCAGCACCATCATGATGTCCGAGCCCAGGTTTTTCTGGATGGAGATGACTTTCTCCGGGGAAAAGAAGTGCTTGGATCCGTCGATGTGCGAGGAGAATTCCACGCCCTCGTCGGTGATGGTCCGAAGCCCCGCCAGGCTGAAAACCTGGAACCCCCCGCTGTCCGTGAGGATGGGCTTGTCCCAGCGCATGAACTTGTGGAGACCGCCCCGCCGGGCGATCAGTTCGTCGCCGGGTCGCAGATAGAGATGATAGGTGTTGCCCAGAATGATCTGGGCCCCCATGGCGTACAGATCATGGGGATCG
>CAYWJL010000242.1:3531-4113 GCA_964458145.1 uncultured Desulfovibrionales bacterium
GAAATGCCTAGGGTGAGGGAAGAAATTCGACCTGCCTATGCTTGACCGTTCCCAGGGTACCCACGGGCATGAAGATGGGGGTCTTGATGATGCCGTGGGGAGTGATGAGGGTGCCGGCCCGGGCCTGGCCGTCCGTGGCTTCACAGGTGAAAAGGGGTGTCTTGGTGTTCAAGAAACATGCTCCGAAAAACAGGATGATGAAAGATGTGTGGACGTGTGACGCATGCCATGGGCATGAAATGGAGTGACTACGCAATCTTTGCCCGATCTTCAAGTGCTTCGGGGCCAATCGTCGTCTTCCATGCCCACCCCGGTCGTTTGTATCCGCAGTCACAAAAAAACTGATATACATGCATGATGCCGAAGATTGTGCGTTGAAGTCGTAGGGGCGGACCTGTGTGTCCGCCCATATTGCGCATGACAATTACTTGTGGGCAATGTGCTCGTAAACGGGCGGACACGCAGGTCCGCCCCTACGGGAATGATGGCGTTGCCGGATATTGAGTAACGACATCGCATAGCCTGAATAGTTACCATTTTTGTATCTATTCAGCAGGGATGAAACTGATGCCGTAAGCACGT
>CAYWJL010000243.1:0-4107 GCA_964458145.1 uncultured Desulfovibrionales bacterium
ATCTATCACATAATTACCCAAAACTCGTAGGGGCGATTCAAGAATCGCCCGTTTTCTCGAGCCCCGGGAGGCGAGAGAAAACAAAGGCTGCGATATATTCCGGGATGTGCAGAAAACCAAAAATCCAACCATGCCCAGAAGAATATTCCCCTCGGGCATGTCACTACCATAAGGAAAACTACGTGGAACACGAAGAACACACCAACGGAGCACCGGAAGCACCGGATGCATCGCAATCCCCGGAAACGCCGGAATCCCCACAATCACCTGAAGCAGCACACGTACCTGCACCCGATTCCGAAACCCCGGAAAAACCCGAAATCCCGGAAGCCGGGATGAGCGATCTCCCGGATTTTCTCCAGAAGGCCTGTGCCGGCATGGGCTGGTCGTCACTGACCCCGGTCCAGGCTCGCACCATTCCCTATCTGACCAGGGGCCGGGATGTCATGGTCCAGTCGCGGACAGGCACCGGCAAGACCGCAGCGTATGTACTGCCTCTGTTCGAGAAGATCGATGCCAAGCGTCCCGTGTGTCAGGCTCTGGTCCTGGTTCCCACCAGGGAGCTGGCCAGGCAGGTCATTGCCGAGGCTCAGGCCATTGCCGGGGATGGAGAGATCAGGACCGCGGCTCTGTACGGCGGGGCCTCCTACACCGTTCAGCTCGATGATCTGCGTGGAGGGGCCCAGTTCGTGGTGGGTACCCCGGGGCGGGTGCTCGATCATCTCCTCAAGGGAACCCTGAATCTGGACGGCATCTCCTTCCTGGTTCTGGACGAGGCCGACCGCATGCTTTCCATGGGCTTTTATCCGGACATGAAGGCCGTGCAGGGGTATCTGCCCCGCAAGAAGATCACCACCGCGCTCTTTTCCGCCACCTATCCCCCCCATGTCAAACGGCTGGCCGGGGAATTCCTGAACAAGCCCCAGGTCTTGAGTCTGAGCAGCGACCACATGCACGTCACCGAAGTGGAGCATGTCTATTACAAGGCCCCGGGCATGAAGCGGGACAGGGCTCTCATCCGCATCCTGGAGATGGAGAACCCGACCTCGGCCATCATCTTCTGCAATACCAAGGCGAACGTGCACTATGTCACCGTGGTCCTGAAACGGTTCGGATATGACGCGGACGAGCTCAGCTCCGATCTCTCCCAGGGAGCCCGGGACAGGGTTCTCGGCCGGGTGCGCAAGGGGGATCTCAAATTTCTGGTGGCAACCGACGTGGCGGCCCGGGGGATCGATATCCCCGAGCGCTCCCATGTCATCCAGTACGAACCTCCCGAGGACCCGGAAGTGTATATTCATCGGTCCGGAAGAACGGGCCGGGCAGGGGCCAGCGGGCAGGCCATCATCCTCGTGGATGTGATCGAGGAACTCAAGATGAAATCCATTGCCAACCAGTTCCATGTGCCCATTCTGGAACGGGAACTGCCCGGGGATGAGGAGATTCAGGAACTCATGTCCGATCGGGCCATTGCCCTGCTCGAGGCAAAGATGCGCACCAGAGACCTGCTCCAGAAGGAACGGCAGGAACGGTTCGCACCTCTGGCCAAGGCCCTTGGGGAGGATGATGAAATGCGTTCCCTCATGGCCATGCTTCTGGATGAATTTTATCAGAGTTGTGTGGCCAAGCCGGTGGAAGCTCCCAAAGGCGAGCCGGCCAAAGGCAAGGAGAGTGGGCAGAAACCCAAACCCCGCAAGCGCCCCAGACGTCGCGGCAACCGGAAACGTTCGCCGGCGGGTGGAGGCGATTCTTCTTCCGGAGCGAACCAGAGCAAACCCAAACAGCAAACAACCCCCAAGAACAAGGAGTAGATCCATGACCCGAGCAAGGGCCCGGCACATCCTCGTGCCCACACGCGAAGCCTGCGAACAGCTCAAACAGGACATTTTGAACGGCCAGGATTTCGCCGAAGCGGCAGCAGCCCATTCCACCTGCCCCTCAGGCAGACGTGGTGGTGATCTGGGCCAATTCGGCAAGGGCCAGATGGTCCCGGAATTCGAAGAGGTGGTCTTTTCCAAGGAAGTGGGCGTGGTCCACGGACCCGTGCAGACCCAGTTCGGATTTCACCTCATCGAGGTGACGGAGAGGACGGAGTAAAGACGGATAGAGGATAAAGGATATACGATATACGATTGTAGGGGCGGATTCCATATCCGCCCTTTTATGCGTCCAGAACCCATTATGCAAAAGGCCGGGGCATTCTCCTCATGGAGGGTGCCCCGGCCTTTTTGTGTGCGTGGGTTGAGGAATCGCTCATTCATCCACATAATAGGCGGTCTCGAGGAGCTGTTTCGTGGTGTAGGCTGCCTGCACACTGCATCTGGCCCGGGCGAAATCTTCTGCCGTGTATTCGGTCTCCAGCTGTTTTCTGATCATTGCCTTGAGGGCCAGGCTCACCTTGCGGGGAAGGGTTACATGGGAGATGCCTCGGATCTGGCCCATGTCCGACAGGAAGATGCCCATGCGTATGGGGAGAGGCATCTCCATGAAATGATCGAGGTATTCCCCATACTGGGAGCGGGCGTCGAAACTTCCTTCCACCGGTCCGAAAACCGTGTCGTTGAACGCCAGGATGAGGAAGGGAATGGGGGGGAAGGTGTCTGCGGTAAATAATCCTACTGATCGAACACCCTGGGAAAAGGCTTGCATTTCTTCCGAAGTCGTGCCCGGGAAATTGAGATTCAGGTTGAGTCCGTGGCTATCGGTTTGCAGCCAGCATCCTTCGACTCGTGGGACGGAAATGTGCAACGGACTTTTCATGGGAATGGTGGTCATGGGGCGTTCCTGGTAATTGTATGTCAATTTTGCTTGAAAACATAGCAGGGATTTCGTACAAGTCAACGTATTTTATAAAAAAAATGTCATACAAAAGGAGGTTACCTCATGGCGTACCAATCCATACGACCAGGCTACGATAGCCTTGTGGACCGTATCAATCGCTTCCCTCAGGGTGCACCTCCTTCACCGTTGTTATACAAAATCCTCAACATCCTGTTTTCTGAGAAAGAGGCAGAGCTGGTGGCCAGACTTCCCATCAAGCCGTTTACTGCCGAAAAGGCGGCCCATGTCTGGCAGAAACCCCTGGCCGAGACGCAACGCATTCTGGACGAACTCTCCGGCCGGGCCATCCTGGTGGACATCGAGGAAGAGGACGGCAGTTCCGTGTACGTGCTGCCCCCGCCCATGGCCGGGTTTTTCGAGTTTTCCATGATGCGCACCCGGGGCGACATCGACCAGCATCTGCTGGCCCAGCTCTTCTATCAATACTGCAATGAGGAAGAGGATTTCATCAAGAACCTGTTCGTCCAGGGGGATACCCAGCTCGGTCGGGTTTTTGTGAACGAGTCCGTCCTGGCCGGTGAGGATGACGGGCATGTTCTGGATTACGAGCGGGCCTCGGAGGTCATCACGACCTCGCCGCACATGGGCATCTCGACCTGTTACTGCCGGTCAAAGATGCAGCACATGGACCGGGCCTGTGACGCCCCCCTGGATATCTGCATGACTTTCAATGCCTCGGCCGGTTCCCTCATCAAGCACGGGTTTGCCAGGTCCGTGGATGTGAAGGAAGGGCTCGATCTGCTGGATCAGGCGTACGAGCACAATCTGGTTCAGTTCGGGGAGAACTGCAGGCAGGGGGTCAACTTCATCTGCAATTGCTGCGGGTGCTGCTGCGAGGGGATGCTGGCGGCCAAGCGGTTCGGCTTGCTTCATCCCATCCACACGACCAATTTCATGCCCGAGATCGATTATGACCTGTGCACCACCTGTGGGAAATGCGTGAACGTCTGCCCGGTGGAGGCTATGGGGCTGGTTTCGGCCAACGATTCCAAAGAGCCCAAACGCAAGAAAGCCCACGTGCACACCGATATCTGCCTGGGATGCGGGGTCTGCGCCCGGAACTGTCCCGAAGGTGCCATCACAATGAAGCCCCGGCAAAAGCGGGTGATCACCCCGCTGGACTCAACCCATCGGTGTGTTGTCATGGCCATCGAGCGGGGTAAGTTCCAGAATCTGATTTTCGACAACCATGTCCTCTGGAGTCACCGTGCTCTGGCTGCGGTTCTGGGAGTCGTGCTCAAACTCCCGGGCCTCAAGCAGACCATG
>CAYWJL010000244.1:0-4101 GCA_964458145.1 uncultured Desulfovibrionales bacterium
GTTCAGAAGCACACCCCATAGTTTTTTGTAAAACGCGGCATCCTGTTCGCCGCTCTTGAGCACTCGCGGGGTTTGGCCGAGGACCTCTTCACACGAATATCCGGTGATCTTTTCAAAGGCCGGGTTGGCATATTGGATCATTCCCTCGACATCTGTGATTATAATAGTCTCCGCCATCTGATTGATGGCCGTCAGGAGCCGATCTTTTTCCGCCTCCGCCTGCTTGCGCGCGGTGATGTCGTTCAAGGTTACACGGGTGATGAGAGTTCCGGCTGCATCGCGAACTGTGGTGGCCGTTAACTGTGCCCAGAACACCTCTCCGTCGCCTTTCAGCATGCGCAGCTCGCACATCTGCGTGGTTTCGGTTTCAAAGAGTTTTTTCCGGTACAGATAATAGATGTCCTGATCTTCGTTAAAGATAAATTGCGAAATCGGCATCTTCATCAGTACGCTGCGGGTTGTCCCCAGCAGGGTGACAGCTGTGAGGTTGGACTCAAGGATCAGCTCCGCTTCGTTCAGCGTAATATAACCAACCGGCGCGAGGTTATAGAGATCGAAATAAAGTGCCCGGATATCGTCCAATTGCGCATGCGCGACGCGCAGATTTTCGTTCTGCATCTCCAGCTCGATCTGATGAACCTGTAAATCATGCAGTACATGCTGGATTTCTTCGAGGGACATAGTTTCCAAAACTTCCGGTTTCTGGGCCACTCTTCGTTCCGCTTCACGGCGCATAGCTTCAGCTTGTTCATTTTTTGTATTTCCTGCATTCAGGACTTTAATCATCTCGCCTCCCGCTCAGTCGTGGCGATTGCATACAGTTTCCCGGAAGTATCAAGCAACGCGGTCGAAATGATTGATACCTCTACAATCCGCCCGTCTTTGGTCATCCGTTGTGTGTCATAAGGTTCCAGAATTTTCATCTGACCCAAACGGATTAATTGGTCCAGCTCGTTCTTACGCAGAGATTCGGGAATCCGATCATGCACGTTCATCGTCAGCGCCTCGGTCTCACTCCAGCCATACATCCGTACTGCGCCCGGATTCCAGGCAATGGTGCGACCCGTCAAGTCCTGCACGGTGATGGCATCGTGTGAATCGCGCACAACCACCGCCAGGCGGAGCAGTTCATTGGCTTTTGCCAACGATTCCCGCGTGTGCACAATCTCGGTGATCTCCACAAAGGTAATAACCGCACCCTCAATGACGTTAGTCAGCGTGCGGTACGGAAGAATACGTAAGGTGTACCACGTGCCCGCTGTAGTCTGCACCTCCACCTCGTGGGGTATGAGCGTGTTCAGTACGGTCTTTACGTCCGTCACCAAACTGTCATAGTCCAGCAAATTGGAAACGATGTGTCCCACCGGCCGTCCCACATCGGTCGGGATCAGATTGATGATATCAGTGGCGGTGGGCGTAAAGCGCAGGATGCGCAATTGATGATCCACAAAGATGGTGGCAACACTGGTGCCGGACAGCAGGTTATTCATGTCGTTATTGGCCCGTGTCAGATCCTGTATCTTGGCTTGCAGTTCGGCGTTGACTGTGGAGAGCTCTTCGTTGATCGATTGCAGTTCTTCCTTGGAAGTTTCCAGCTCCTCGTTGGTAGATTGCATTTCCTCGTTCATAGACTGCAATTCTTCGTTGGAGGAGTTAGCATCTTCAATTAAACGTTGCATTTCCTCTTGCGTGCTTATGAGATATTCACTCTTGGCATGCAATTCCTTCTGGAGTGCCTCAATACGTGCGTCAGGGTTTTGTGTGCTGTTTTCTGCTATTTGCTCTATGACCTCTAATTGCGGATGGGCCTCCTCCAAAATAATCAGGTAAAGGGATGACTCCGGCCAGGAGCCTGTACCGAATTTCACGGGACGAACAGTTAAATTGACACGGGTGAAGTGTCCGTTGGTTTTAACGTTCAGCCCCGGATGGCACACTGTCTCTCTGGTTTCAGCGGATTTGTGCAGGGCCATGGTCAGCTTATTCTGCAATCCTTCGCGGGCCATTCGCAGAATGTTATTGATGCCCGCCACCCCGGGGGTCGGCTCCAGAAACATGCCGGTGCGTCCGTGAAGATAAAAAATGTCGCCCTGTCCGTTAACGAGGGCACCCGCAGCGATAACCTGCTGTAAAAGCGCATGTTCGGTCAGTTCGCGCAACGACGGCTTCTCAGGGAACGCCGGTCGTTCGATGACCCGCGTCGTAAACGCCGCCTTCTCTGCAGGCATGAGCGGAACAAAATGGTCGATGGACACGCGCCGCGTACCGATACAATCCTCCTTGCGCCGATAGAGCTTCTGTTTGTTGTCCATGGTAGTAAACAATCCCTCGAAATCGCCAGTGGTTTCAGACGTGCCCAGAAAGAGCGTGCCCCCGGGATTCAGTGCGTAGTGAAACAGCGAAATGAGCTTCTTTTGTAAGTCGTTGCCCATATAGATCATCACGTTGCGGCAGCTGAGCAGGTCAAGTTTCGAAAACGGCGGATCTTTGATCACGTCCTGCTCGGCAAAAACCACCATATCGCGGATGCTCTTATGGATACGATAGGTGGTGCCGCCAGGCTCCAACGTAAAAAAGCGCGCCAGCCGTTCGGGGGAGACATCTGTGGCAATACTGGCAGGATACATCCCGTCGCGGGCCATGGCAATCGCATGGGGGTCAATATCGGTGGCGAATATCTGAATCGTGAAATTTTTCTTTCGCGCTTCCATGCCCTCCATCAGAAGAATGGCGAGGGAATAGGGTTCTTCGCCGGTTGAGCAGCCCGATGACCAGACGCGGATCACGGCATCCTCGTTCTTGGTATCCAGAAGCATTGGAACAACCTTTTCTTGCAGGGCCTGGAAGGCCTCCGGGTCGCGAAAGAAATAGGTCACGCCGATCAGCAGGTCGCGAAAAAGTGCCTGCACTTCCTTGGGATCTCGTTGCAGATGCTTGACGTAGCCGTCGATCTTTTCGATTTGGTGGACGGCCATGCGCCGTTGAATGCGCCGGTTGATGGTGCTCGGCTTGTAGTTGGAAAAGTCGTGACCGGTTTGATTGCGTAAGAGGACGAAAATCTTTTTTATCGCGGTCTCAGGCAAAGGTGTCGACTCCGTGATGCTCCGATGAGCACGGCCAGAAGTATGGGCGACATAGGCGATAATTTTAGCAGGCATTTCGGCGGGCAGCAGTTCAAAGTCCACCAGGCCGGTGGCTATGGCACTGCACGGCATGCCGTCGTATTCGGTGGATTCAGGCTTTTGGGCTATGACCAGGCCGCCTTCGTTTTTGATGGCCCGTATCCCCGCCGTGCCGTCGCTGGCAGTGCCGGAGAGCACAATGCCGATCGCTCGTTTGTGTTGATCCTGCGCGAGGGAGCGGAAGAAAAAGTCGATGGGTAGACGCTGGCCGCGCGGTGTGGCGGGCTCCAGCAATTGCAGTGTGCCGTTGATTAAAGCCATGTCCCGATTGGGCGGGATGATATAGACACAATCGGGCTGCACCACCATACCGTCCGTAACCTCAAACACCGTCATTCGGGTGTAACGCCGGATCAGCTCGGTAAGGAGGCTCGTATGATCCGGAGCCAGGTGCTGCACCAGCACAAAAGCCATACCGGGTTTGGTGTCGGCAGGCATGCCCGAAAAGAAGGCTTCGAACGCCGCCAGTCCACCTGCGGATGCGCCGATGCCGACAATCGAAAATTTTTCTGAACGCGTGGCGGGTTCAGGAGCGTCCACCGGAGTTTTTTGTTTTTGGTCAGGTTTTGTTTTTTTAGTCATCGCGTTTCTTCATGTGTGTGTATTCCAATCCGTTACTTGTCCTAAAAATGAAAAAAAGTAACCATTTTTTTCGTAAATGAACAGAATAAATTATGCGCCGGAGATTTTTGTCTTTTTTCGCGGTTCTTCGCTATTTCGTGTGGGTAAGCCGTTTATGCCAGCCCGGGTTTTCCGCCTTTAGAGAACAGGCTGGCATGCGAAACCAAGCCAATCAAGGCCAAGCCCTTCGGGTGCTTCACTGCGTTTCGCAGCCTTGACTGCCTTGGCCTCGCATGCCCTGTGGACTTTAGCGACGGCGAGGGAAGCGCGACCTTCGCTCTGGCTCAGAAAGCTATCC
>CAYWJL010000245.1:0-419 GCA_964458145.1 uncultured Desulfovibrionales bacterium
GTCGGAAGAGAACTCATGGATCAGGGCATGGTCACCGTGGTGACAGACTCGCAGGATCTGGCCAGGGAACTGGGAACTTCAGCAACCATGTCCCGCGAAAATGTCCGAGCCGCAGCCGACGACTATCTTTCCTCCCGCAAAGGGGGCACGGCCATGGTCGCCCGAAAAATTGCAGAGCTGACGGAAACCCGGAGGCAGGAGGAGGGAGACGGGAGACCGGAGACCGGAAACCGGAGACAGGAGACAGGAGGCCGGAGGCCGAAGACCGGAGACCGGAGACCGGAGACAGGAGACAGGAGGCCGGAGGCGGAAGACCGGAGACCGGAGACCGGAGACAGGAGACAGGAGACCGGGGGCCGGAGACAGTAGACAGGAGACAGGAGACAGGAGACAGGAGACAGGAGACCGGAGACCGGAGA
>CAYWJL010000245.1:429-4099 GCA_964458145.1 uncultured Desulfovibrionales bacterium
ACCTAAAACTTAAACCTTAAATCTTAAACCTTAAACCTTAAAACCGTCCTATGCCTACCTACGGAATCATCCCGGCTCGCTACGGCTCGTCCCGTTTCCCGGGCAAACCCATGGCCGAAATCATGGGAAAACCCATGTTCTGGCATGTCTACGAACGTGCCATGCGCTCGAAATCCCTGACCGGCGTCGTGCTTGCAACCGACAGTACCATCATCGCTGACAAGGCGACCGAACTTTGTGTTCCAGTCATCATGACCAGGGACGACCATACCAGCGGCACCGACAGAGTCCTCGAGGCAGCCACCAAGCTCGGCGTGGGCCATGAGGCGATCATCGTCAACATCCAGGGGGACGAACCCGTTCTCGAACCCGCCATGCTCGATCAATTGACCGCCCCGTTCGCCGATCCCCAGGTCAGGGTGACCACCCTGGCCAAATCCATCACGTCCGAGCAGGCCGAAAACCCCAATCTTGTCAAGGTTGTCCGTGCGCGGGACGGCCGGGCTCTCTATTTTTCCCGAGCCCCCATTCCCTTTGCCCGCGAGGGTTCATCCACGTATCTCGGGCACATCGGTTTGTACGGATTCAGGTTTCCCGAACTTGAAAAATTTCAGAGTTTGGGCGAAAGCCCCCTTGAGCGCCTGGAAAAGCTCGAACAGTTGCGACTTCTCGAGGCGAACATTCCCATCCATGTAGCGCTCACCGAGTATCCGTCCATCGGTGTCGATACCCGTGAAGACCTGGAAAAAGTCCGCGCATTACTTGCCCCGTCCTGAACTCTCTATAATCTCCATAATCTCTCAAATCTCTTAAATCTCTCAAATCTCTTAAAGCTCTTAAATCTCTTAAATCTATAAAATTTACATACAATTTTCTTCATCCACACACAACAATGGCTCCTGCCATGTCGGAGTACTTTTTATGCAAGCGATTCTCGCCCTTGAAGACGGCACTTATTTCGAGTGTTCTTCCTTTACCGGCCCGGGGGAAACCCAGGGTGAAGTGATCTTCAACACCGGCATGACCGGCTATCAGGAGATTTTGACCGACCCGTCCTACCGGGGCCAGATGGTCTGCATGACCTACCCGCTCATCGGCAACTACGGGGTCAATCTCGATGATGTGGAATCCGACCGGGTCCAGGCAGCAGCGCTGATCTGCAAGGAATGCTGTACCAAACCGTCCAACTGGCGTTCGAGCCAGAGTCTGCCCGAATACCTCAAGAAACACGGAGTGATGGGTATCCACGACCTGGATACCAGAGCCCTGACCAGACACCTGCGCATCCACGGAGCCATGCGTGCGGTCATTGCCACGGGCGTAAGCGATCCTCATGAACTGGTGGCAAAGGCCAAGACCATCCCCCCCATGGAAGGCCGGAATCTGGTGGACGTGGTTGCGCCCCAAAGCCCCTATCAGTGGGTCAATGGCCGGCCGGACACGCTCTGCTCCCCTTTGACCCAAACGGCTTGGTCGGGTACGGGTCCCAGGGTGATCGTCTATGATTTCGGGATCAAGTGGAACATTCTGCGCCTTCTTGCGGCCCAGGGTCTTGACATGATCGTAGTCCCGCCTTCCTTTTCCAAGGAAGAGGTGGACGGGCTGGCACCTGACGGGATTTTCCTCTCCAACGGCCCGGGCGATCCCGCTGTTTTGACCCGGACCATCGCCACGGTCAGCGAACTGGCCGGCACATACCCCATTGCAGGCATCTGCCTGGGGCATCAGATCTTGGGGCTCGCTCTGGGCGGCAAGAGTTTCAAGCTCAAGTTCGGCCATCACGGATGCAATCACCCTGTCAAGGATCTGACTACCGGAAAAATCGAGATCTCGTCACAAAATCACGGGTTCTGCGTGGATGTCGAAGGGATCGACGCTCTCGAAATTACCCACATCAACTTGAACGACCAGACCCTCGAGGGATTCAGGCACAAGGACAAGCCCATCATGGCTGTGCAGTATCATCCGGAATCCGCCCCCGGGCCTCATGACAGCAGGTATTTTTTCGCCCGATTCAAGGACCTGATCACCCGGTAATCCTGCTTCCCGTCATGGCTCCATGTTCACAACATCCCGATATCACAACCCGCTCATAGGAGGGGGATCATCATGAGCAACACCGCGTTCATCAAGGTCAAGCAACAGCTCTCAGGAGTCAACACCCTGCTCAAACAGGGAAAACTCTTTGCAGCTGTCAACTCACTGCACGAAGCCCTGACCTTTTTCCTGCGCACCAATCTGCTCAAACGCGAGAAAAAGGAATTCGAGCAACAGATCGAGTGGGCCGTCTACCAGCTCGGCCACGACCAGGAACTCAAGAAGGTCTTCCCGCTGCTCATCTCCTATACCCCCGGGGAAGAAAAGGAACTCCACGAGACCATCAACGAACTCCTTGCGACCCTTCAGGATGAAAAAAGCAAGGAAGCCCTTGCACAACTGGAAGAATGGAAGAATCGGAAATACCGGGATCTTGAAAAGGCCCAGGCCGCCCTGGACGCCAAGGAATACGACAAGGCGAGGTATCTTTTTTCCAAAATCTCCCAGGAATTCAAGGAAGACATGGAATTGAAGGCGGATGTGGGAGAACGGTTCCTGAATGCCGAACTCTACGACGAGGCCATCGAATACCTTACAGCCGCCTATGAGAACAATCCCGAATCCTCTCACGTGTTCAACAAATTGGGTATGGCCCTGCGACGGAGCAAAAAATTCGATGAAGCCGAACGCTTCTACCGGCAGGCGCTGAACACATCGCCGAATAACGAATACATTCTGTTCAATTTGGGCAGGGTCTATATTGACTGGCGGCAATGGAAAAATGTGGAAAAAACCGCGCTCAAGGCTCTTGAAATCAATCCCGATTTTGTAGAGGCACAGAAAATGCTGAAGTTCGCCAGGAAATATGTGTGAGATACGCGGGGCGTATCTCGGGGGTAGAGGATAGGGGATGCAGGATAAACGATATAGGATATAAGATATAGGATATATGGGACATACGCAAAACGTCATCCCGGACTTGATCCGGGATCTTTATGGCTTTGGCGTAACCCTGACATATTGGGATGATCTTTGGCCCTCAAAATTTTTGCCTGTACAGAAATGACGCCAAAGATCGATAACCTTGCTCATAGAGTGATACATTTTTTTAGCAGTCGACATTTATTTCGTTGCTGCGGACCTGATCGTGGAACCCATTGGGCTGCACAACCAGCAAATTCACATTCTCTTCTACGGAAACTCACATGAAAAAAGCGCTCATTACCGGTCTGACAGGCCAGGACGGATCGTACCTGGCTGAATTTCTTCTTGCAAAAGGGTATGAAGTCCACGGCATCAAACGCAGGTCTTCCTCGTTCAACACCGCCCGGGTGGATCATCTCTACAAGGATCCCCACGAGGAAAACGTCCGGTTTTTCATGCACTATGGGGACCTGACCGATTCCACCAATCTGATCCGGATCATCCAGCAGGTCCGGCCCGATGAAATCTACAATCTGGGCGCCCAGAGTCATGTGCAGGTCTCCTTTGACACCCCCGAATACACGGCCAATTCCGACGCATTGGGAACCCTGCGTCTGCTGGAGGCCATCAGGGTGCTGGGGCTGGAAAAAACCTGCCGCTTCTACCAGGCATCCACCAGTGAGATGTTCGGCAAGGTTCAGGAAACTCC
>CAYWJL010000246.1:0-318 GCA_964458145.1 uncultured Desulfovibrionales bacterium
GCATACAGTGGGTACCTCTGAAAATGGGGAAAGCGGTCTTTTTTACGAGGATGCCAAAAAGGTGTTCGCCGACAGGGCCGAGGTTGCTCAGCGTTTGTAGTCCGTATCTCGTTCATCTGTCCACAAAGCGAAAAACCGGGGATGTCTCCGGTTTTTTGCTTTTTTTTATTCTGTCTGTTGCTCTTGTGTGACAAAGGGGTTACGCACGGAACCATGAGAGATGGGGAAACGCGATGCGGAGATACACCGCGTTTGACCGGTTGAATCACGAGTAGCCCTGAGAGGTGGTCATGAAAATACGAAATACGCGGACCTTGT
>CAYWJL010000246.1:328-4099 GCA_964458145.1 uncultured Desulfovibrionales bacterium
GGCAGCTTTGTCTTCGCCATAGTCCTTGGTATGGTCATGTTTGCCAATACCAAGATCAACGAGCTCGGGCTGGCCTATTCCCGTGCTGCCATGAATCGCTCTGTTGACGCACTGTCTGTGCAACTGGATGCCTTTGTGGGAGATTCCAAGGATACGGTGCGGGGGCTTGTGGTACAAAGGGCCATGCAAAATGCCTTTGTGGATGGAAAGGAGGCAGAAGTCGCTTCGGCTCGTTTGCATCGGATGCTCAAGGGCGTCAAACAATACGATGCCCTGTTTCTCTTTGATGCTTCCGGCCGCATTGTGGCCGGTGCGAATTCGGAGGGGCAGGATCTTCGCGGGACCGACCTTGCGGATCGATCATGGTTTCGACGTTTCGATCGCAACACATTGTTTGTCGATAATGAAGTCCTCCGTGACAAGAACGGTCATATGGTTTTTATGGTCACTGCGCCGGTGGTGCGTGAAGATAATCGGGTGGGATGGGCCGGCGTTCTGGTCAATTGGAGTTATTTTGCGAAAACGTTTGTAGCACCTCTTGTTTTCGGCGAAAAGGGGTATGCTTTTGTGTACGGGCAAGATCTGCTGCTTATCGCCCATCCGGACCCGGGCCATGTTCTAGAGCACTATACTCCATTGGCCCACCATAAAAAGGTTGCCGAGATGCGAAGCGGGTATCTCGAATACGAATGGAAAGGCCGGGACAAGATCATGCGTTTCAAGGAGTTCCCCGGGACAAAGTGGATTCTGGTAACAACAGCCTACAAGGATGACATCCTCTCTCAGAGTCAATCAGTTGGAACGACCATGCTTGTTTTCGGCGTGGCGGCATCGGCCCTCATTCTTGTTCTGTTTTTTATTCTGTATACCCGGTATGTATCCCATCCCCTGGATGCTATCATGGGATTTGCCCGGAAGGTAGCCGCCGGAAACTTCGAAACTGAGCTGCAGGGAAATTTCAAAAACGAATTCAAGTTGTTGGCTGCAGATACCGTGGCTATGACCGACAAGCTCAAGGAGCGCCTGGGATTTGCCAGGAGCATTCTGGATGGCTTGCATGTTCCGGCACTGGTTATGGGTACGGACAGAACCATCCAGTTTGTCAACGATCAGCTTCTTGCCATTTTTGATAAGCAGGGAGAGACGTCGGAGTATTCGGGTCAGGAATTGGCATCGTGTCTTCCAGAAGAAGCCGGAACTAAGCTTGAAGCGGTTCTGGAGAGAGGAGAGTCTCTGAATGCCCGTCTCAGTATGCAGACTGCGCAGGGAACGAGCGTTCATCTCCAGTTTTCAGGCAGCCCGCTACGGGATCTCGACGGGAATCTCATCGGAGTTCTGGGAACCTGGTTCGACGTGACCAAAATCACCGAACAGGGGCAGTTCATCACGGAACAGAACAAGCGCATGCAGATCAGCGCGGAAGAGGCGGCCGAAATCGCCGATCATCTGGCCACGGCGGCCGAGGAACTTACCTCCCAGGGCGAACAGATCAGCAGCGGCGCACAGACCCAGGGGCAGCGGATTTCCGAGATGGTCACCGCTTTGGAAGAGATGAACGCCACGGTCATAGAGGTGGCCAGGAACGCCTCCGGAGCTGCCGAAGTGGCAGATACGGCCAAGAAGGAAACCCTGGACGGCGCGGACGAGGTGGACAAGGTGGTCGTTTCAACGGCCAAGGTGCAGAAATCCGTTCTGGCTCTCAATCGCTCCCTCAAGGTTCTGGGAGAGAATGCCGGTGATATTCGAAGCGTGATCGAATTCATCAACGATATCGCCGACCAGACCAATCTGCTGGCTTTGAATGCGGCCATCGAGGCGGCACGTGCCGGTGATGCCGGGCGAGGATTCGCCGTGGTTGCCGATGAGGTGCGCAAACTGGCGGAAAAGACCATGGAAGCGGTCAAGAAAGTCGGGCCCATCATTGGAACGATTTTGAGCGGTGTGGATGAAAATCTGGAATCGTCGGCAAGCGTGGTGGAAAACATCAAGGCCGATGTCCAGCGCGCCAGAGAGGCCAGAAACAAGATCAGAAGCATTGTCCGGTTCATCGAGGAAAGCGCGACCCAGGTGCAGAGTATCGCTACGGCTGCCGAGGAACAGTCAGCCGCTTCCGAACAGATCGCCCAGTCGGCCGAGGAAGTGAACGTCATTGCCACGGAAACCTCCAACGCCATGGATGAATCGTCAGAAGCGACTGCCGAGTTGGCCCAGTATGCCAATGAATTGAACGAGATTATCCAGACCATGCAGCAATGACCGGACCCTGTCTCCGGCAGGGTTCATGATTGATTGACGGATGGGTTTTGTTTGCCCACACAAAAAGGCCATCAAACGTTTGTTTGATGGCCTTTTTGTGCTGCAATTTTTTGAAATGCCCGGACGTTCAACACGTCGTGGGCATTACCGGTTTGACATCCGGATCTATATTTTTTCCCGCGTGGTATGGAAAACAATATCCGGCCATTGTTCGATGGTATAATCCAGCCGCCATTTGCTCGGGGCCAGGTAGGTCAGGGCGCCTTCGGCGTCCAGGGCCATGTTGGACTGGAATTCACGGCTGAACTGGTCCAGGATTTTCTGCTGGTCACAGGTGACCCAGCGGGCCGTTTCCGTCTGGACCGGCTCGTAGATGGCCTCGACCCCGTATTCGTCCTTGAGTCGGGAGATGATCACGTCGAACTGGAGCACGCCCACGGCTCCGAGGATGTAATCGTTGTTCATCATGGGCCGGAACAGCTGCACGGCTCCCTCTTCGGAGAGCTGGGTCAGGCCCTTGTTCAGCTGCTTGGACTTGAGGGGATTTTTCAGGATGACACGCCTGAAGTGCTCGGGCGCAAAATTGGGGATGCCCGTGAATTTGAGGGGTTCCTTGTCCGAGAAGGTGTCCCCGATGCGGATGGTCCCATGATTGTGCACACCGATGATGTCTCCGGGCCAGGCCTCTTCCACGCCGGTCCTGTCCTGAGCCATGAAGATGGTGGCGTTGGAGATCTGGATCTCCTTGCCAAGGCGGTGGTGGCGGACCTTCATCCCCCGGGTGAACTTGCCCGAACAGATGCGCACAAAGGCCAGGCGGTCCCGGTGGGCCGGGTCCATATTCGCCTGGATCTTGAAGGCCACGGCCGAGAATTCCGGCTCGTAGGGCGATACCTCCCGGGTGGTCGTCTTCCGGGGTTTGGGGGCGGGCGCGAGTTCCACAAAGGTGTCCAGGAGTTCCTGCACCCCGAAGTTGTTGATGGCGCTGCCGAAGAATACGGGCGTCTGCTTTCCCTGGA
This sequence comes from uncultured Desulfovibrionales bacterium, assembly GCA_964458145.1. Lineage (GTDB taxonomy): Bacteria > Desulfobacterota > Desulfovibrionia > Desulfovibrionales > Desulfomicrobiaceae > Desulfoplanes. The sequence continues at coordinate 3,604 of CAYWJL010000246.1, forward strand.
GATAGCGTTCCCGGTCAAAGGGGTAGCCTGCCCCTTCCAGGAGTTCCAGATTCATGCGCAGTTCATCGGCATGGTTACCCAGAAGTTCGTCCAGCTTGGGATCGTTCAGGTCGGTGATGACGATGCCTTCCTGGATTTTGCCCCCGTGGGTGGCGGAAAACAGGTGGAGCTGTTTCTTGTGGATGTTGTAGGTTCCCTGGAACTGTTTGCCCATGCCGATGGGCCAGGACAGGGGAGCGCATTCGATGTGCAGGGTTTTTTCGATGTCCTCGAGGATGTCCAGGGGATCGAGGCCGTCCCGGTCCAGCTTGTTCACAAAGGTCATGATGGGGGTGTCGCGCATCCGGCAGACGTCCATGAGCTTGCGGGTCTGCACCTCGACACCCTTGGCGCTGTCGATGACCATGAGGGCCGAGTCCACGGCCGTGAGCACCCTGTAGGTGTCTTCGGAAAAGTCCTGATGGCCCGGGGTGTCCAGAAGGTTGATCTCGTAGTC
>CAYWJL010000247.1:0-4097 GCA_964458145.1 uncultured Desulfovibrionales bacterium
GACCATAGACGTACTTCAGGCATAGACCGTCAGATTTGGGCAGACACACAGGTCTGCCCCTACACGAACGCTCGTGAACCAAAAAAAGACCGCCCAAAGGGAAAGCCCTCGGAGCGGTCTCGGAACAATCGACGAAAATTGAATGCTAGGCCGATGCGGGCACGATGTGCACCCTGTTCTTGACCTTTTTCTTGCGACGGTACTTTTCATACTCAACCACACCGTCACAAAGAGCGAACAAGGTAAAATCCTTGCCCATGCCGACGTTCTTGCCGGGATTGACCCGGGTTCCCAGCTGACGGACCAGGATGTTTCCAGCCAGAACCTGCTGTCCGCCGAACTTCTTGACGCCCCGTCTCTGACCGGCACTATCGCGGCCATTGCGGGAACTACCACCTGCTTTCTTATGTGCCATGGTGTCGCCCTCCTAGGCCTGAATCGCCGTCACTTTAAGAGTTGTAAAATCCTGACGATGGCCCTGCTTTTTTCTGTAATCCTTACGCCGTTTCTTCTTGAAAACGATGATCTTCTTGTCCCTGCCGTGGTCGACCACTTCACAGGTCACCTTGGCACCGTCGACATACGGAGTGCCGACCTTGAGATCTTCGCCTTCACCGGCCATCAATACCTTATCCAAAGAGAGCTCGGAACCGGCCTCGGCGTCCAGCTTGGATACCTTGACGGAGAGTCCCTCTTGCACTCGAAACTGTTTTCCACCTGTCTCAACTATAGCGAACATTTTTCGTTACCTCCAAAGAATGAAACGTGGGTACTAGTCCCTTTTCCCGTTCCCCGTCAAGGACTTTTTCGCGTCCCTTGCGAATCAAATCCCATACGCCTATGCCCGCGCAACCACCAGCACATCCACCCGCTCGGCCCCGCCCGCACGCAGGGTACGGGCACAGGTCGTGATCGTGGACCCCGTGGTCATGACATCGTCAATAAGCAGAATGCGTTTTCCCTCGAGCCCCTTGCCCCTGACCGCAAAGGCATTCTGAAGATTGCTGTGCCGGGCCTTCTTGTCCAGCCCACGCTGGGCCCTGGTGTTGCGGACCCGTACCAGGGAACGTGCGTCAACCACCGGAGCAAGAGCAGGAACGAGTCTTCGGGCCATTTCCAGACTCTGGTTGAACCCGCGCTCCTGCAAGCGTTTGGGATGCAGGGGAACGGGCACCACCACGTCCGCCCGTTCCATGCCGTGGATGGTGAACCCCTGCCGGAGCATCTTCCCGAGCAGGGTGACCAGGGGCAATCGTCCATTGAACTTGAAATCCGTGATCACCGATCTGACCAGCCCGGCATAGGGACAGAAAAACCCCAGGGACGACCAGGGCCGGGGCGATCGCCTGCATGCCTCGCAGAGATACACATCATCCCTGTCGGATGCATAGCAGATCCCGCATGTGGGGCAGTAGCCACCGGTTCTGGGTCGGACCTCCGCAAGGCAGGCCGTACACAATTCCGGAAACACGGAGTCGCGTTCCATGATCCGGCTCCCGCAGATCAAACACCTGCGTCCCGCAGCCAGAAGCATGCGCCGGCAGAACTCCTGCAGCCGATCCGGGAATCCGGCCTTTGTCACCGTTTCAGCGATCTCCTTGGGTCTGCTTCCATGCCGTGCGGCCAAGGGAGCGCATCCGATGCATGGCGTCCGTATCGCCATTAAAATCCTCGGGCTCGTCCATGCCCCGGAACAGGGCGGGATCATGCATGGAAAACCCGAACACATCCAAAAAATATTTCAGGGTCAACAAACTCCCCTCGAACAGTTTCTCCCCCCGGGGACGTCCGGCGCACAGGGCAACATAGGCCCGGCGCATGGGGGGGGGCACCAGGCCTGCATCACGGTTTCGTGAGCGAACGTAATAACTCTGGGCGCGGTCGATAAAGCCCTTGAACAGGGCCGGGAGGTGATAGAAATAGATGGGTGCCGAAAACATGACAAACGGAGCTGCGAGCAATTCCGCAAACAGAGTCTCTGCATCGTCCCGCTCGGCAAAAATGCACACCCCGGACGGATCACAGGCCGAACATCCCTCGCAGGGCACAATGGTCAGGTCACGCAGATACACGGTTTTGCTCGTTCCTCCAGCGTCATCGATACCGGCGGCAAAGGCACGGGCGACCGTATCCGAATTCCCCCCCGGCCGGGGACTGCAGGCAAAAACAATCGGAGGCCCTGCTACACTCCCTGCAGCAGATCCGTTATGGGGAGCATCCATCTGTACATTCCTCTTTCTTGAAAAACCGGGCCCGGATATACCCGTCCTCATCATGGGTTTGCATTCCCCAATCACCAAGACGGGACAGGGTGTTTTGCAGTTGCGAAACAGCCTTTTCCTGAACAAGGGCCTCTACGGCCTGGCCCTGATTGAACTGGAGGTACAGACCTACCTCCTGCCCGATCCCTCAGCATTTGTCGCGAAAATCCAGGACGATCTTTCTGGACATGATCCCCTCGTGTTTCTCTAGAGCATCTGAAAATCGGTAAAAAACGGATTGTTTTTCCGGGCGTCATCCACATCGGTTTCCGGACCGTGGCCCGGATAGATGACCGTCTTCTCGGGCAGGACGAGGATCTTGGAGTACGCCGAATCCTTGAGCACATTCTCATCCCCACCGGGAAAATCCGTTCTGCCCACGGACCGATAAAAGATAAGGTCACCGCAAAAAACCGCATCGAGCGCGGGGAAATAAAAGGACAGACTGCCCGGACTGTGCCCCGGAGTTGCCAGAACATGACAGGTCTCGCCCAAAAACGTGTATGTCCCCGGGACAAGCGGGGAGAAGGAAAAGGAGGGAGTCCGGGGAAACCCCATGAATCCTCCGCCGCCGAGCTCGGTTTCCAGCAGATGCCCGTCCGACTCTCCCGCCAGGATTTCGGCACCGGTTGCATCGGCGAGCGCGGCATTGCCCCCGATGTGATCGAAATGGAGATGCGTGTTCAGGATGCGGGTCAGCTCGAGCCCCTGGGTCTCCATGAAAGCAAGCACCCGGGCAGGATCGCCGCCCGGATCGATGACCAGCGCCTCTTTGGCATCATTATACACAAGATAACAGTTGGTCTCCAAGGGACCAAGCTGGAAGATTTTGACGTACAGCACATAACCTCACATGAGTTGGAACATGAAAAAAACACGATCACCCGCCACCGGGCTGCAGACGATAAACAGCATCTCTACCCGATATTCGACCAATAGAAAAGGGGCGCAGTCTCACCTTCGCAACCGCCCGGAAAACCACAAAGACTGGACAATGCCGATCCTCTGGGGCAAAAACGGCTGTCCGCTTGACGCTCCTTTCTCTTCTCTCATCTGTAATCCGTCCTCTTCATCATGCACCTACCCACCATCACCTTCCCCCGGGATCTATCCACTCTGACCGGCAAAGATCTCATTGTGTACGAGCCCCGGCTTGCAGCCTGCTTCAAACGCTGCATCACATTCGAGACCCATGCCCTCCGATTCCCCACGTCCATTCCGGGCTCCATGCTCCCTGCGGACGACAGCACCAGGCTGCGGGCATTTGTGGAGAATGACCGGGTGCACATCCCCCTGCAGTCAGACGAGAAACTTCTGGGCATCTTCGTGGCCGGTGGGATCGACGAACAGGCATTGGTCCCCATCCTGAACACCCTTCCCGACATCGCCTCCATGGCCCTGGAATCGGTCTGTCTCTACCGGGCAGCCATCACCGATCCATTGACCGGGCTGCACAACCATTTTTTCCTCCAGACCCTCCTGGAGAGCGAGATCGCCGATGTTCTCGCATCCATCCTGCCGGGTCCCGATTCCACCGCCGACACGGAATACCAGAGCTGTTTCGGGCTCATCCACCTGGACATGGACCGGTTCACCAGGATCAATTCCAGATTCGGCCATTGTTTCGGCGACACGCTTCTCATCGATGTCGGCATCGCCATTCAGGCCCATTGCCCAAGCCAGGCTCACATCTGCCGGACTGCAGGTGCGGCCTTCATCGTGTTCTGGCCTCAGGGAACACCCACCAGATGCCGTAACCTGGCCCGCAAACTCACCGAAACCATTGCAACCCTTCCCGTTGAAAGCCCCATTGCCAGAGAATCCCTCAGCCTGACC
>CAYWJL010000248.1:0-4095 GCA_964458145.1 uncultured Desulfovibrionales bacterium
TTGGGGACGAGGTCTGTACTTGTTGGATTTTCATGTTTTTTTGAAGTCATCCCGGACTCGATCCGGGATCTCTCTGCATCGGAGACGATTTCCCTGAATAGCAATGGATCCGTGCAAAGACGAAAGATCCTGGGTCAAGCCCGGGATAACGAGTATGCTTGGATATCAGAAGTCTGCCAGGAGTGTATCGATGAACATCCCCAAAGGTTTGGATATTGTCTATGCCGACCGCAAGATCGTTGTGGTCAACAAGCCCAGCGGTCTGCTCTCCGTGCCGGGCAGGGGGGCGGACAACCAGGACTGCGTGGTCAGCCGGGTCAGGGAGATGTTTCCGGAATCGCGCAGGTTTCCCTCGGTGCAGCGTCTGGATATGGACACCTCCGGCCTCATGGTTCTGGGGGTAACGGCCCGGGCCAACCGGGAGCTCTGTCTCCAGTTCCAGCAGCGGGAAGTGGGCAAGAAATACATCGGGATTCTGGACGGATTGGTTGCAAAGCCCGAGGGATTGATCGATCTGCCTCTGCGTATGGACATGTTCAACCGGCCCTACCAGATCTACGATCCCATCCACGGCAAGCGAGCCCTGACCGAATGGCGCAGGCTTGGTGTCGAGGACGGTCGAACCCGGGTGGAATTCGTTCTTCTCACCGGCAGGACCCATCAGCTCCGGGTGCACAGCGCCCACCCGCTGGGGCTCGGCTGTCCCCTTGTCGGCGATCGCCTCTATGGAACAGGGACAGGACCGGGGCAGCTCAAGCTTCATGCGGGGTATCTTCGCTTTACGCACCCCAAGACAAAGGAAGTCATGGAATTCGAAACCGAACCGCTGTTTTGAGATTATTCCAAGGGGATGATAACGATTTGAAGTGGAAGCTACCTGCAAAAATATCTGTAATACCCTCACCCAAAATTTCGTAGGGGCAGATTCCATATCTGCCCTTTTCCGCGTCAGGAATCCGTTTCCGTGTACCCAGAACCCATCTCTGACCTCTATGAATCCGTTTTTACCCTTATGAATCCGTTTTTACCCTGTTTTCGGATATGGGATCCAGGGTATAAAATTGCATCTGGGGCGGATATGGAATCCATTGGGGCGGATATGGAATCCGCCCCTACAGAAAAATCTTGATCGACATGAATCTTTGCCGGTAATCCTGACTTTTTCGGAGTCTATTCCGGAAAAGTCTTGACTTTCTCGGAATAGACTCCGAAAAAGTCGGTATGAAACGATATCTCGCACCCTATATACGGGAAGATCTGGACAAGAAGATCATTCTTTTGACCGGTCCGCGGCAGAGCGGCAAGACCACCTTGTCCAAAATGCTGACAACCGATTATGATTATTTGAATTTTGATAACACGGACCACAGGAATGCCCTGCAGGAAAAATCCTGGGATCGGTCGCGGCAGGTGGTCATTTTCGACGAACTGCACAAGCTGAAGGACTGGAAATCCTGGTTGAAAGGGGTGTACGATACCGAGGGGATACCACCGTCGATCCTTGTGACGGGAAGTGCCAAACTGGATACCTACAGGAAGGTCGGGGATTCTCTGGCCGGGAGGTTTTTTCAGTTCCGGCTTCATCCTCTGGATCTCAAGGAAATCCATGCCATCTCGGGAGATGAAGACCCAGATACGGCATTGGACAGGCTGCTTGCCGTTGGCGGTTTCCCGGAACCCTTTCTGGAAGGAACGGAGAGGTTTTATAACCGGTGGAAGAAGTCCCATCTGGACATCATTCTCAAGCAGGATCTCATCGAACTCGAAAACATCCAGCAGATCGTCCAGATCGAAACCCTGATTCAGCTTCTCAAACATCGGGTCGGCAGTCCGGTTTCCTACAGTTCTCTGGCCCGGGACCTCCAATGTTCGGACAAAACCGTCAAGCGGTGGTTGACCATCCTTGAAAACATGTACGTCCTTTTCCGGGTTCCTCCCTTTCACAGGAATATCGCCCGAGCCATACAGAGCGCCTCCAAGTTCTATTTCTACGATACCGGACAGGTCCTCGGAGATCCCGGGGTAAAGCTCGAAAACGCTGTTGCCTGTGCCCTGCTCAAGGAAATCCAGTTTCGAGAAGATTGTTTCGGGGAATCACGCTCGCTTCACTATGTCCGCAATAAGGAAAAAAAGGAAATCGATTTCTGCGTCACCCATGACGGGATTGCGTCTCTTCTGGTGGAGGTGAAATGGAAGGACGGGAACCTGAGTCCGAATTTCGGGAGCTTTGAAAAGTTTTTTCCTGAAGCACGCACTATACAGCTCTCCAGGGAACTCGATCGTGAAAAGACATTTCCCACTGGTGCTGAAATACGCCGCGCCGGGCAGTGGCTTACCGAATTCGAACTTCCTTGATTCAGTGGTTGTTCTGGATGCACCAACAAAAAAAGGCGCCCCTTCATATGAAGGGGCGCCTTTTGAGGTCACAGTATCTGCTGACAGCTAGACGATCGTGACGTTTGCGGCTGCGGGACCCTTGGGACCCTGTTCGATTTCAAAGCTGACCCTCTCGCCTTCCTTGAGGGACTTGAAACCACCGCTGTTGATAGCGGAATAATGAACGAATACGTCAGGACCACCGTCCTGCTCGATGAAGCCGAAACCCTTGCTGTCATTAAACCATTTTACTGTTCCATCTGCCATTGTGAGTACTCCTTGTAAAAAAATTGTGCTGGGTGCATCTTGTTTCTAACATCAGGTGGAGCCACAATGAAGAATGGAGCTTGCCTTCTGTAACGAAACCCAACCGCCACCGTGGCGATTGTTTGCTGCAGGGACCTCAATCCATGAGATCGGCGACCAAGTCAAGCACTATTTGCAAAAAATCGAAAAAATAATCGTTCAGGTTTTAACACGGCTCCACAAGGATGGGATCGAAATCATTCCCACACAGACATCTGCCGCCTTCCTGAGTGATTTCAAAGGTATTTTCCACTCCGATCATTCCCAGTCCGGGAATGCCGATCTTGGGTTCCAGGGCCATGGTCATGCCTTCTTCAAGGGGTTCGTCAAAGCCCCGGGCAATGACCGGGTATTCGTCAATGGCCAGGCCGATGCCGTGGCCGATGAATGAGACCTTGTTTCTGCCAAGGCCCATGAAACCTTCCATATGGCCTTCGTTCTCGGCCCGCTTCCAGCACGCCTCGAAAAGTTCACTCGGGATGGCACCGGGACGCAACCGCTCGGCGATCCATGTCTGGATGTCCAGGCAGAAATCCTGGGCCTTGGCTGCATAGTCCGGGGTGGAGGCATTCTTTGACCAATACACCTGGGTCTTGTCCGAATGATAGCCGTCCAGGCAGAAGCCGCAGTCCAGGGTCAGGGGCTGGTCCTGCTGCCACAGGGTATTGGCGTCTCCCATGTGGGGGATGACAGGATGGACGCCCCGCAGACCAACGGGACCGTTGAACACACTGGGGTAGTTCCCGCTGTCCCCGGCAGCCACATGGCCCAGAAAGACCTCTTCCCCGAAATGTTCCATGCGCATCAGGCCGCAATGGCCATGGGCCAGGAACGTCTCCCATATTTTGAGGCTGATCTCCCGTTCAGTCATCCCCGGATGGATATGTTCGGGCAGGATGTCGCACAAACAGTGGTTGTGGAGTTCCCCGGCCTTGCGCATCTTGGTCAGTTCCCAATCCGTCTTGACCGCCCGGGTCCTGGCCAGAAGCCCGTCTCCCGGAACAAGGTTCTTGCCTGTGAGGTATTTTTGCAGGGAGCGTCCCAGGGACCAGGGCAGACCTGCCATGTCCACGGCCAGCGTGTCTCCCATGGGTAGATCGAATTCCCGAAGGATGTCCTCGAGCTGGGAGAAGGAGCGGTATTCGCCGATATTGGTCAGGGGAGAATCGAGCCGGGCCCGTTCGATTCCCTTGCGGCAAAGAAGAATGGGCTCACCCTCACGAGGTACCCAGACCAGGCCGTTCACCCACGATCCGGTGAGATAATAGATGTTCAGACGGGCGAAGATGAGCATGCCTGATGCGTTGGGCATATGCTCGGCAAGCAGGGCCTGCAGCCGTTTGGTCCGCGACAGGGATTCGGCCAGGGGGAGTTGTTCAAGGGATGTGAAGGGCATGGGCTCCTCGTGAAGGA
>CAYWJL010000249.1:0-2324 GCA_964458145.1 uncultured Desulfovibrionales bacterium
CCTTGCGAGAAACCTTGGCGGATCACCTGACGGAGCGCTTATCATATCTTGTCAGCGAGGAGATCGACGAAAAGACCATCGAGGAGATCAAGCAGCAGGATCAGATGGAAGGCATGATGGCTTCCCTTGCGTCATCCTTTCCTGAAGTGAAAAAGCGGCTCATTGACGAACGGGACATCTATCTGGCCCAGAAGATCCGTACCGCTCCCGGAGAGACCGTGGTGGCCGTGGTCGGTGCCGGGCATGTGCCGGGCATTATCGAGCATGTTCAGGAAGAGGAGGACCTGGCTCCCCTGGAGGAGCTGCCTCCCAAGGGACATGCCGGAACGATCATCAAGTGGGCCATCCCTCTGCTCATTCTTCTGGTCCTGATCCTGGGATTTTTCAAGGGCGGGGCAGCGCATTCCATGGAGTCGGTGTACATCTGGTTCCTGGTCAACGGGGTGCTGTCGGCCGCAGGAACCGCCCTGGCCCTGGCAAATCCTCTGACCATACTGGCCACGTTTTTTGCCGCGCCTCTGACGAGCATGAATCCCATGATCGCAGCCGGCTGGGTGGCCGGACTGGTTCAGGCATGGGTCAAGAAACCCACGGTCGCCGATCTCGAGGACATTCCCCAGGCCATCGGTTCGGTCAAGGGGTTCTGGAGAAACCCGGTGTGCCGGATTCTTCTGGTGGTCGTGCTGGCCAATCTGGGCAGTTCCCTGGGTACGTTCATTGCCGGGAGTTGGATCACGGCGAGAATTTTTTGAGTATATTGTAAAAAATGCTTGACCGGTGCGATCGTTTTCTTTAAACACGCATTTCTTCAGACGGTGGATGTAGCTCAGTAGGTAGAGCTCCTGGTTGTGGCCCAGGTGGCCGCGTGTTCAAGTCACGTCATCCACCCCAAGAATAAGAGACCTGCACTTACAAGTGCAGGTCTTTTTTTATTGTCCTTGTTCCCAGATGGCAGGACGGGAACTTGTGGAACGGAACATTTAATAAATGACTTTCAACGGATTTTGGAGTATACAATTGACCTTTGCTGACGCTTTCAGAACCCCGGATTTCAACCATCTCGAGGCAGTTTCCATGGATCAGCTCGTCATAGAAGGCGGTTACCCCCTGTTCGGGGAAGTGACCATCAGCGGGGCGAAGAACGCGGCCTTGCCCATACTCATCGCCTCGATTCTCTGCGAAGGCGATGTGCGCCTGTCCAAAGTCCCCCTGCTGCGGGACATCACCACCACCATCAAGCTGCTTGCTCTTCTCGGATGTGCCACCGACCAGGATGGTAATCAGGTTGTTGTCCGGCCCGATACGCTCGTGCCCGAGGCCCCGTATGAGCTGGTGCGGACCATGCGTGCCTCTGTCCTCTGTCTGGGTCCTTTGCTGAGCAGGTTGGGACAGGCCAAGGTCGCCCTGCCCGGGGGATGCGCCATCGGTGCCCGACCCGTGGATCTGCATCTCAAGGCCCTTGAAAAGATGGGTGCCAGGTTCGAGCTCGAAGGGGGCGACATCACCGGTTATTGCAACCGGCTGCACGGGGCGCGGATTCATTTTGATTTCCCCACCGTTGGGGGGACCGAGAATCTCCTCATGGCCGCAACACTGGCTTCGGGTGAGACCGTGCTCGAAAATGCGGCCAGGGAGCCCGAAATCGTGGATCTGGCCCGATTCCTCATTGCCTGCGGGGCCAGGATCGAAGGGCACGGAACCGGTGTCATCAGGGTTCAGGGCGTGGAGCAGCTTACGGGGTGTTCCTACGAGATCATGTCCGACCGTATAGAGGCCGGAACCTACATGGCCGCGGCCGGGATCACCGGCGGAGAGCTCTCCCTTGCGGCATGTCCCTTTGCCGAACTCGAACCCGTTGTGGTCAAGCTGCGGGAAATGGGCATGCGCATCGAGGAGGTGGGGGACAGGGTTGTTGCCCGGGCAAACGGCGGGTTGCAATGCGTGGACCTTGAAACCAGGCCTCATCCGGGCTTTCCCACGGATATGCAGGCCCAGATCATGGCCCTCATGTCCCTTGCCAAGGGTTCGGGCATGATCAAGGAGAATATTTTCGAGAATCGGTTCATGCATGTTCTCGAGCTGGTCCGACTGGGCGCGGATATCAAACTCTCGGGCAAGAATGCCCTCGTCCGGGGGGTGGCCAGGCTCACAGGAGCACCCGTCATGGCCTCGGATCTGCGGGCCAGTGCATCCCTCGTCCTTGCCGGGCTGGCAGCCAAAGGGACGACCACGGTACGAAGAATCTACCATCTCGACCGGGGGTATGAGACCATGGACGCCAAGCTCGCCCGGGTCGGTGCCCATATCAGACGCGAACGACAGAA
>CAYWJL010000249.1:2424-4091 GCA_964458145.1 uncultured Desulfovibrionales bacterium
TCACAATCATGGAGGAGAAAAGATGAAAAGGATTGCCATTGTCTTGCTGGCAGGGCTCATGCTCTGCTGTCTGTCCGGAAACGCCGTGGCCAAGAAAATCGTGGTCGCCTGTGACACCGCGTTCATGCCCTTCGAGTACAAGGATACCAAGACCGGTAAATACGTGGGTTTCGACATCGATCTCTGGGATGCCGTGGCCAAGGAAATCGGCGTGGAATATGAGCTCCAGCCCATGGCCTTTGGCGGTATCGTTCCCGCCCTCCAGACCGGAAACGTTGATGTGGGTATCGCCGGCATGACCATCAAGTCCGAGCGCATGGAAGTCATTGATTTTTCCTATCCGTACTACCAGTCCGGACTTCGTCTTCTGGTTCGCAGTGACAACAAGGATATCAAGAGCGTGGAAGACCTGAAGAACAAGGTCGTGGCCAGCAAGATCGGCACCAGCAGCGTTGATTTCGTCAAACCCTACACCGACAAGCCCATCCGCAAGTTCCAGGATCAGGATGCTGCCTTCATGGAACTCAGAAGCGGTGGTGCCGACGCAGTCATCTTCGACAAGCCCGTTGTGGAATACTATGCCAAGGACGCCGGCAAGGGCGCCGTCAAGGTCGTCGGTCCTGTCTACGCCGGTCAGTACTACGGCATCGGTTTCCCCGAGGGTTCTCCCCTGCGCAAGAAGGTTTCCATCGCCATCCTCAAGCTGATGGAATCGGGTGAATACGCCAAGCTGTACAAGAAGTGGTTCGGCGTGAATCCTCTGTAATGATTTGAAATGATGAACCGGTGGTGGTGAGGGAAGGGGCGTTTTTGCTTTCTGGTTTTTGGATAGTTTCGTGAAGATTTTTTGTAACTATTCAGGCTATGGCCTTCTGTCGTTGCTCAATATTCAGGCAACGCCGTCATTCCCGTAGGGGCGGACCTATGTGTCCGCCCATTCTGCGCATGACAATTACATGTGGGCAATGTGCTCGTAAACGGGCAGACAGTTCTGCTCTTTAGAGTACACAGGTCTGCCCCTACGAATCGTCGCCTGGAACAGAAGTTCGTTAGAAACTGGTTAAGCTCAACAGCCTTTTTTTCTTTGCCATTACCGGCTATCCATTGTTCTTTTGTCCATGCTGTACAACGCCAAGCTGTTTCAAGGATCGTTATGGGTAACTTTCAATTCAAGTTCGACGCAGTCTGGGAGGCCATCCCCATTCTCCTTCAAGGGGCCGAGTTGACCATCATCATCGCCCTGGTGGGCCTGCTCATCGGGTTCTTCCTCGGAGCCGCGGCCGGACTGTGCAGGATTTCGCGCAGTTGGTTTCTTCAGAAAGTCGCTGGGGTCTATATCGAGACCATCCGTGGAACCCCGCTCATCGTTCAGGTCATGTTTCTCTATTTCGGGCTTCCATTGGCCCTTGGGATGCGCATCCCTCCCCTGACAGCGGGTATCGTGGCCATTGCCGTGAACGCCGGGGCCTATATTGCGGAAATCGTGCGCGGTGCGGTCCAGTCCATCAGCATGGGCCAGTACGAGGCAGGACGTTCCATCGGACTCACCCGCGGGCAGACCATGGCATTCGTCATCTGGCCCCAGGCCTTCAAGCGGATGATTCCGCCCCTGGGCAACCAGTTCATCATCAGCCTCAAGGATACGTCCCTGCTCATGGTCATCGGCG
>CAYWJL010000250.1:0-4084 GCA_964458145.1 uncultured Desulfovibrionales bacterium
GCGCCGGGATGACGTGCTTACGACATCCGTTTCAACCCTGCTGAATAGATACAAACGAACCTCCATACGCATACGATAAAGGCCCCTTGAGCTGCATGCAGCTCAAGGGGCCTTTATCTTTTCTCTGCGTCTCCGCGCCTCTGCGCGACAATGCCTTTCGCCTTTATTTCGTTGAAATCAAACTCATATTCCGAAACGCCGCAGTCATCCCGGCATGGTGCCCGTCCGCATCCTCCATGGATTCGGTATGGCAGACCCCGCACTTGCCGTTGGCCCCGATGGGCAGGTTGTTGCCCTGGTACTGCAGGGGCGGGATGTTGTCCCGGTCCTTGCCGTAGATATTGGTGGCCGGATAGTTGGCATGGGTGGAGCCGTGACATGCCTCACACATGATACCCATCTCATCAGTACGTATTCTGAAGAGCTCGTCAGGCCCTGCCGTCCAGGTGTTGAATCCAGACACATCCTTGGATTCGGGCGGCTCGAAATCCACATGACAATTCAGACAATCGGGTTCGTTGATCCAGGGATTTCTGGGATTGATATCCGCCTTGGAATCGACCACCCGGGGCTTCAAATTGGCCATCAGCCGTGCTGCACCCTTAATTCCCCGCTCCTCCTCGTACTTCAAAAGACTCAACGCGTGATCTTCAAGGGTTCCATGGCAATTGATACAGGTCATGCCCACCCCGGCGTGCACCCCGCGCAGACACCCGGTTGCCCCGGTATTCTTGGAGGGATGGCATCTGTAACAGGCCTTTTCGTCCCGCTCGGTCAGATAGTTGGCGTGCCACCCGTGGATGGCCGCCGGGAAGCTGATGAGTCCGGGTGTGCCTTCGGCCCCGAGGACCGGGTCCTTGTGACAGCTCTGACAGAGGCGGGGCTTACCCTTCAAGGCATCGTCGAGAAGGGTCGTCTTGTTGATCCGATCATGCACGGCCAGGATGTCGGCCGAGGTCTCGTCCGTGAAACCGGCCACACCCGCCACTCTCCAGGTTCCGCCATGGCAGTTCTTGCATCCCATCTCCGTGGATGTGGGGGCTACGCATTTGGTCGTGGCCAGCACCTCACCCGTTTCCTTGTCTTTGGCCGTGACCGTGAACAGGGGATAGGGGTTGAAGGAACCGTCATCCGGATAGGGAACAACGGGTATGAGAGATGCTTCGAACCCGTTTTCAGCATGGGTCGGCTTCATCACTCCGGCAACCTTGTTTCCGGAAACCCCGACATTGACCGGAAGCGGTGCATCCAGCCCGAACAGGGACTGAGCAAACTCCCAGAACCGGACATGTCCTGCGGGATTCTCGAAGCCCGGTTCGACCTGATAGGAGAGTTCGACACCCTCGGTGACCACTTCCGGTGTCTCTCCCCGCCTGACGAGCTGGGCAAAGATGTCATTGGCCGGCGGCAGGAGTATCCAATAGGGATCACTGTCGGAAATGCAGTGCATGCCCAGGTTGTTCCAGGCCAGCAGAACGTACTCATCGTTTGTCTTTGCCGGAACCGGAGTGGGCAGTTGCGCGGGCTTCTGGGCCGGACCGTCACTCAGGTGAGGATTGCCCTTGTGCAATCCGTCAACCACGTATCGGGCCAGGGCCCAGCGTTCCTGAGTGGTTCCCACAAAAGGCGGCATATACCGGACCACTTTGCCCTGCCCGTTGAGCTGGGAATCAAGACCAAAGACGGTAAACTTCTCGGTCAACGGCAGGATATCGTTCATGGGCCCGCCAATGGAGTGGCAGGACGAGCATTCCAGCTGAAAGAGTTCCTGGCCGGCCTGCAACTCGTTAGCCGTGGTCACCGTGTTGATCGACGTCCATTTGGCAGATGAAAGCACGCCGGAGGTATTCAACGCATCCACCTTGGAGGGCAGAATGGAATTGGAATACATATAGTCATTGATCAGATAGGGCTTTCTGGCCGCTTCCCGGGAAAATTCGAAACATCCCATGTACCCGAGTCCGATGGCCAGAAGCACAAACGCTGTGGGTCGTTTGATGGTTGCGGGCATTCTGATGGCCATGAACAACCCGCCGAGCATGATCACCCCTCCGAGCACCAGAAATCCGGGCACGAACAGACCGAGCTTCTGGATCTTGAAGACCACCATCTCATAGGCGAACTCGGGAAAGCTGGCCACATACCACCAGCCAGACAGAATCACGCCGATAAAGGGGACAATGGTCCACAGGGAACAGGAACGGACAACGGACAAACGGGTTGTTTCGTCCTCGATGCGCGTTGCCGTGACGAATCCGAATAATCCTGCAAAAATGCAGGCAATAAAGGTCCTGAAAAGTACGGACGGCCAGAACACGGGATTGAAGAATCCGTCCCAGAAATTCCCTGTTTCGATCCATTTGCCCGGGGCGAGCATGAAATCAATGATTCCGGTAATGAAGAACAGGGAGAGCCAGGCAAAGATGAAATAGAGCCAGCCCACAATGAGATGATCCCGGGCCTTCATCCGGTCGAAGGCATAGAAATACACAAGCAGGGCCACGATCTCACCCACAAAGCAGACCCATTCCGTGGCCCAGCCGAATACAAAGGTGTGGATGAGGCTCGAGGTGGCCTGGGGACTGATGAGGGCGATGGAAAACCAGATGCCCACGCCTGTGAGCCCGCCAAAAACCATGCTCAGAAGGAGAAAAAATTTGGTGTGTTTTTTCACGTAGGCCAGCATGGTCGGCGAGTTTTCTCGACGGGCCTTGTGTTCGGTAAGGACCAGAAACAGCCCTCCGCCCACGGCGAAATGGGCCACATACACATGCACCACCGCGATGAGAGCGATCCAGAAACCGCCTGCCAGAGTCGTCAATTGCCAGATGGGATATTCCATGGATCAGCCCTCCTTGCCCGCGCGCAGATAGAGATTGATCATATAGGCCACGAGCCCGAGACCGATAATCAAAGAGACAACGAAAAGAATCAGGGGAGAATATTGGGGGTTCAACGTCAGATCCGAGGGATGAAAATACGGAGCCAGGTACTCCCACCTGATCATGGCCCGGACAATGGCCATCAGGACAACCGTGGCCACGGTAGACCCCACCGCCAGCATGATCCTGCGCGTGAATCCGGCGTACAGAGCCACCAGACTCATGGCCAGGGAGGCGAGAAACATGGCGGTGTAGAGCCCGTTGTCGCCCATGAAGGTAAGCATGACCTCACGCTTGAGGCTCAACAGAAACCAGGTTCCGATGACGAACTGGACCAGGGTCATGGTGGTGAACCATTTCAAGCCGGTGGTGATAAAAAATTCGCCATCCTCCCCCTTGCGGGTTTGCATGTATCCGATGAGAGCAATGAACAGCCCGCCAACGGCCATGGCGGCGACCACAAAATGGAGATACCGCGGGATGAGGGTCGGATCGGAAAGATTGAGCAGGGTCCCTGACGGATTGGAAAAATACCCCACCCAGGCATCAGGGACGATCATCAGCGTCATGGCATTGCTGAAGATGAACGAGACCGCCACGAGCAGGATGACGGCCAGGCCGAGGACCAGTTTGCGTTTCCCGACCAGGACATCATATTTGAAGTCATAGTAGTACAAGAGATAATAGGCCGAGATGACCAGGGCGATGATCGAAAGCCAGTACACGGCCATGAGAATGGTGCTCGTGTACAGAAGGTGACCGTAGATGACCTGGGCAAAAAGCAGAGGGGCCACCCCCATATTCACGGTCAGGGCGACCAGGGTCGGGAGTTTGGTGGACAGCGACTTGGCAACGGGATGAACCCCATCTTTGCCCTTCCCTTTGACCACAAGGGCAATGATGCACCCTCCGAACATGGCGTTCATGAACAGCAGATGAAGGACAAATGTCAGGATTCCCAGGGCCTCGAACCAGATCCAGGGAACGGAAATGGGGTCGGTCGCCGGTAAAAGCTGTGAAGGATCCATGGTCACTCTTCCTGGTTGAGATTGAAAAAAATCGTGAAGGATGTTCAGGAGGTAGCTCATTACAGAAAATTGTTCAAGGATGTACCGTTCCTACGCAAGGCAAATTTGTTCGTGTACACGTACCTGGAATAGAGTGGCTGGCTTGCCCCGTTCTGGGCGGTTTGACTGTCTGAC